>DATDSK010000001.1:0-2359 GCA_035291325.1 Bdellovibrionota bacterium
GATCACGGAGCGCTCGTCGTAAGGAGCGGCCTCCCGTTCAATCACCCGGATTGCTCCCGTCGGGCACTCCCCGACACAGGCGCCCAGGCCGTCACAATAGAACTCACTGACCAGCCTCGCCTTGCCATCCACGAGCTGAATAGCCCCTTCCGGACAGCCCGTAATGCACTCGCCGCAGCCGTTACAAAGATCTTCGTCAATTTCTATGATTTTTCGGGTAACCTTGTTCATACAACCATCTAACGGCAAACCGGGTTTAAAATCCTTGATCTAGATCAAGGATTCCTGGATATATTTCGTCTCTATGGCGTCTCAAGGGATTACAGATCTTCTTCAAGGCAGTGACTTCTTTGAAGGCTTATCCGAGCCGACGTTGAATGCGATTGCCCGTCTTTGCTCGACCCAGATCCTGAAAAAAGACCAGATTCTCTTCACCGAAGACAGTCCTGGAGAACGGATTTATCTGCTCGCCAGCGGCATGATCCAGCTTTTCAAGCAGTCCGGTGGCGGGACGTCCTCGCTGATTCATCTGGTTCATCCAGGCGATCTTTTCGCCGAAGTCGTTCTCTTCGAAAGGGAGACTTATCCCGTGACGGCAATTGCCGCCCAAAAATGTTCCGTCGTCGCCATTCCAAGGAGCGGCTTTCTCGATTTGCTCGACGAGAAAGGGGCGCGCGAGGAATTTCTACGCTTGCTCATGAAGAAACTCAGGCTGCTCACCCGCCACATTCGCCGTCTGACGGGCGACAGCCTTGAAGCCAGGTTTTTCGGATTCCTCGAAGATCACTTCGGCTCGCAGCGTGTGATCCGGCCCCAGATGACGAAAAAGGACATGGCCGCCGCGATGGGCATTACGCCGGAAGCGTTTTCACGGTTTCTGACAAAAATGAAAAAAACAGGACGGGTGAATTGGGAAAAAGACGTTATTAAGCTGGGTAAATAGAGGAATCGGGACCGGCTTGGGCCGTACTGCTCACCTCAGAACGGCTTCAATCACCCGCTTCGCATTGAGCCCGCTGATTTTCCGGATTCGTTCGTCGGAATAGCCCCTTGCCCGCAGGTAATCGGCGATGTGCCTGATTTTAGAAAGGTCCTCGATTCCCGTGCACGTGTAAGGAATGCCATCGTAGTCCGACCCAAACGCGACGAAATCATCACCGACGAGTTCAATTACGTGATCAAAATTATCCGCGAGGACCTCAAGTCCCGCATGGGGAAACCCGGGTGGTTGTTCCTCCTCGAACATCCGGGCGAGGCATTTGAATTTCTCGAGCTGCGAAACCGATCGATCTTCCACAACGGTTTGCATCTTCTTCATCACCCGCTCGAGCCAAACCGGATCCAGTTCGGGCGATTTCATCAAGTGCGGGGGATAAAAGGACATCGCGATCACCCCCCCTTTATCGGCAATCGCGCGGATCGCCTCATCCGCGATGCTCCGGCTCGAAGCGACGAGACTGCGAACCCCGCCATGACTGTAAACGACGGGGGCACGCGAGCAGCGGGCCGCCGCGAGTTGGGTTTCGGTCGAGGCATGCGCGACATCGACGATGATGCCGAGTTCGTTCAGCTTCGCGATCACTTTTTCGCCGAACGTCGTCAGCCCTCGTCCGGGCTGATCCGCATCGCTCCCGGCCCAATCGGTCGCCATCGAGTGCGTGAGCGTGAGCAGTCGCACGCCTTCCTGATAAAGTTCCTCAAGCGGTTCGAGCCGATCGCGAATGGCGTACCCGCCTTCAACGGTGAGAATCGCGGCCGTCTTTCGCAGATTCGAAATGCGATCGAAATCTTTCAAGGACAGCGCGATTTCAGCGGGAGACTCCGGATGACCGAAGTTCTCCCGCAAAATCCGGATCTGCGCGCGGACGACTTCCATCGCGTCTTCGCCGGAGAAGTTCGGATCGCTGTAACACGCGCAAAAAAGCGCGTCGGGCCGCGTTCCTCGGATTTTTTCGGCGTCGACCTGAAGCTTTCCCCCGCTCCGGAACAGCGAAACCCCGTGCGACAGCAATTTCATCGCGACGTCATTATGGAAATCAATGAGCATGCTCAGAGATTGACCGTGGCCAGCGTTTCAAAAGCGGAGCGGAAGCAGAGCTCGACCGACTGCTTCAGACGTTCCGGATCAGGATCATAGAGCCCCTCGGACCATTTCAGGGGATTCCCGTCGAGAACCAAAACGGCGCCGGTTTTCACCTGCCTGAGCTGGCCGATGACGAAGAGGGCGGAACATTCCATTTCGACGGCGACGGCGTGCGCGGAACGGTAAAGCTCAAGCTCGTTGCTGATCAGCCCGGGATAGAAGAGATCGCTCGTAACGATCGTTCCGGAGCGGCCCGTCCAGCCCTTTTCCCGCAAA
>DATDSK010000002.1:0-10886 GCA_035291325.1 Bdellovibrionota bacterium
TTTGACGATTTCACGAATCCGCGTTTACTTGGGTGAGAAAGTTGCTTTTTTTATCTTTACAGGGGGTATTCGAATGGCAACAGGTTCGGTGAAGTGGTTCAACGACAGCAAGGGTTACGGATTCATTCAGGCCGATGGCACTGATCGCGATGTTTTCGTTCATTATACGGCGATTCAGGGCGACGGTTTCAAAACTCTCGCAGAGGGTCAGAAGGTCGAATTCGAACTCATAGATGGCCCAAAAGGCCCGCAAGCTTCGAACGTTTCGAAGCCCATTCAATAACCTTCCACGTTAAAAAAGGTTTTAAAAAAGGCGGTGCGCCCAAGCGCATCGCCTTTTTTATTTCCTCTTTATATCTACCGGGGGCGCGATCCCCCCTCCTTAAACTACTTTGTCCAATTCAGCCCGAGAAAGCCGACCGCAATCGAAGTCGGTTCAGCCGACTCGAGCGATGAAACCGGATACGTGCAATACCGCGCCGCGGTCGCACCTGAAGGAAAGTGATTCCCGCTTTTCTTGAGCCCGCCGAATGGAAGCAGCGGCGAAGCGGTGATCGTTGGCTGATTCCAATTGATAAGCCCCATTTGCAACCCGTCCCAGCACTTCTGATATACGGCACGATCCCGGGTATAGACGCTGGCGACGAGACCATATTGCGTGACATTTGCCTGCGCAATCGCCTCGTCGAGTTCGTCGACTCCGAGAATCGCCACGTTAGGGGCAAAGAGTTCGCTCTGCTGATAGACGCTCTTCCGTGCTGCTTCGACTGAACTTTTTTGTACCCAGCAGATCGAGGGGGCGACGTAATTGCCGGTAACGCCGAGCTCAAGGGACTTTCCGCGCATCACCAGTTCGCAGCCCTCGCGCGCCGCGATTCCTTGAAACTTCATATAACGATCAACCGAGCTCTGGTCGATAAGAGGGCCCATGAAGGGATTCTCGAGTGGATGCCCGATTTTGAACGCCTTTGCGTGTTCATGAAACCGCGAAATGAAGGAATCGAGAACCTTGTTGTGAACAATGATCCGGGAAGTGGCGCTGCAGCGCTGACCCGCCGATACAAATCCCGCTATCAGACACTGCTGAAGCGCGAGTTCCAGGTCAGCGTCATGCCACACGATTGCCGGGTTCTTGCTGCCCATTTCGAGAACAAGAAGCTTCCAGTGCTGCTGAAGCGTGTCCTGTTTGATGCGGGTGCCGACTTCATAAGACCCGGTAAACAGGACCGCATCCACTCCGTCGTGAACGCAAAGACGCCGACTCAGCTCCTTCTCGCCTTGGACAAGATTGAAAACCCCGGGGGGCAGCCCTGTTTCACTGAAACATTCAGCCAAGAGCTGGCCGGCCATCGGCGATTTTTCGGAAGGCTTGAACACGACCGTATTGCCAGTCAAAAGCGCGGGAAGAATATGCCCGTTCGGCAAATCCCCAGGATAATTGAACGACCCCACAACGGCCGCCACGCCCAACGGCCGGTGGCGACACGCGCCATTCGGAATATCGTAATCACCGACGACTGGAAGAGAATGTTCGAGCACGACGCCGATGTTTTCTATCATCGCCCCCACTTCGGCAGCCGCCTCCCATTGCGGCTTCCCGGCCTCTCGAGCGATGACTTCGGCGATCTCTTCCTTACGCCGGGCCAATGCCCCCTGAAGCTTTTTCAGGATCTCGGCCCGGGTCGAAACCGGCGTTTTCTTCCAGGCCGAAAAAGCGTCGCGGGCACACTTGACCGCGTCTTCGACGGATCGATATGAATACTGAAATCGCCCGAACTCGTCGTTTAAATCGGCTGGGCTTCGGCTGACCCATTCTCCGCTGACGTCGGACGGAATTTTAAACTCTCCGTTGATGAAATTTCCGAGAACCCGCAAACCGCGATATTTGATCATAAGCAGACCTTCTCTATCAGCTTCTCATAAAAATGGGACGCTCTCTCGAGGTGCTCCAGCAGGTTATGTTCATTGGGACTGTGACTGCTACCGTGAGACAGCCCCGGGCCGAAAACCACGGCCTCGTATCCGGCCTGTTGAAAGAGCGCCGCCTCCGTGGCGGTCGCCTTTTTCTCGAATAAAGGTTCCATCTTGGCGGCGATCATGGCGTCGCGACAAATTTTCACGATTTCATGCTCGGGTGTCATGCTCAGGCTCGGATTCATCCGCTCGCGGATCACGGAAATGTTGAGGCTCGGATAGCCTTTCGCGATCTTTTTGACGCCCTCCTCGACATGTTCTTCGATCGATTGCGCGGGCAGGTCCGGGAGAAGCCGCAGGTCGAATGAAAGATCAACCCCGCCCAATGACTGAGTCATGGCACCGAAATTCACGGTCGAAGATGGCGGATCATAGGTTTCGTCCTTGAGTTTGGAAAAGTCCGAAGAAATCTTCTCGAACAATCCGACGACTTCCGACAAGCACGGGAACAAAAGATCCGGGAGAAATCTCACTCCGGCGTCTCCCAGTCCGCCTAACTCGACTCGATACGCCTTTTCACCGCCTTCGACACGAACCATCTCGCGGAAAAACCGCTTGAAGTCCTCGAGCTGGTGAGAGGTCACGTAGAACGTCGAATGAGCGGCATCGGGAACTTTATTCACCATGTCGCCGCCCTGGAATTCAGTGAAGCGAAGTTCAAAGCCGCTATCGGCGGCACGCTGAAGAAAATCAAACATCGCCTTGATCGCGTTTACGCCGAGTTGGGGATAAGCCGCATGCGCTGACTTGCCGAAGGCGCTCAGATGGACCTTGCGATTAAAACCTCGGGCATCTCTTTCGATTTGCTGGTAACCGACCGAAATTCTGAAAATATTCTGACTCTTGTGAGCATAGACGATTTTCAAACTCGACGGCTCGCCAACAACGACGTGCTTCGGGTTGAGAGTCAGCGCTTTGATCAGATACTTTGCGCCGAACATTCCGAGCTCTTCACCGCAACTTCCAACCAGGTAAATGGGATTGCGAAGCTTTTTTTCTCGAAAGCGCCCGGCCGCGTGCAACTTACAAAGGAAGTCGAGCTTCACGTCGACAGTTCCGAGTCCGTAAACTTTTCCGTCCTTGACGGTCGTGCAAAAGGGATCGCCGCCGGTCTGAGTCCAATTCTCCGGGAGTCCGGGGCTGACGGTGTCGAGGTGGGAGGTGAGCAGTAAACCTTTCCGGATTTTTCGGTCCACCAGCGAATCGCCTAAAATCCCGATTACGTTGAATTGGCGCTTGGAAACGCCCTCAAGCGAATGGGTCACCGGTTGCAATTGAACCTTGAACCCACGATCCTGAAGCAAGGTGGCCGCGTAATTGGCGAGTTCCTCGTTCCCATGCGTGGTAACGGAGTTGATTCTGATCATCCTGCGCGCTTCTTCTAAGAGTCGCTTCATGTGCTCACCCGGCCGGTCTAATTAATAAAATATTTCCATTAGATATCATGAGCTTATTTTTGTTGCAAGGATGCGGGCTCGATGGCTATTTTAAGTTATGCGTCGCTCCTCGTCGGTAATTTTCTTGATGACGACTCTTATCTTTTTTAACGCTCAAGCCGCCACGGCCGAGTCCAGCCAAAAGATGGACTGGGGCAATTGGGCGGAGGCTCGCGCCCTCTATGATTCCGGAAAGCCGGAAGAGGCCCTTCGGGCCTTTTTGAACCATCCGGACCCTGAAAATGCGAGTTATTATTACAATCTCGGGACACTCTCTTTCAGACTGGGGCGGATCGGCGCGGCTCTCGCTTATTTTGAAAAGGCGAACCGGCTGAGGCCGCACGATCCCAGCATCCAGCATAATTTGCAGCTCGCCCGCTCGACGTTGGGCAAAGCTATCGGCGATGAAAAGCTCGATCGCGCCTCGAACAGCCTTGAATCACTGGCCGATCGCGTACCGCTCGACGAGGTGCGCGGCACGTTCGGATTATTGTGCTTCATTTTAGCCCTGATTTGGTTGCGCTCGTATCTCAAAACCCGGGAATTCAGGAAAACCATACTGCAGCCCGCCGCTTTGTTCGGATTGCTAGGCGTGGCAATAACCGGTTCCCTTTATGGCGCGCAACGACTCGCCGAAATTCATCCTCCTTCGGTTTGCCTGGAAAGCGAATCGATTCGAAGCGGTCCTGGCGGTCACTTCATTGAGCTGGCGCAAGTGGAACCGGGTATGAAATTGCGCCTGCTCGGGCCTTCGTCCGAGGCGGCCGGTAGTTCTGACGCGGCAGGCGCTGCTCCGACGGGAACATTGACGACGCAGGCGAGCCCGACACCCGCCGCCTCGCCAGAGCCGGTAACCCAACCCGTTTTATGGGTTCAGGTACGCTACTCGCCCGATGGAATCGGGTGGATTCGCGCATCGAGCTTATTGCTCTTATAGGCGGCATGGTCTAAACCGAAGCTATGCGGTTCTTCTTTTCATTGAAAACAGATTGGAAATTGTCTTTCAGGCTCCGCACGCTCCTGGGCGTGATCAGCACGACTGGACTTGCGGGAGTTCTGCTCGCGGGGCAACTCGCGGTGTTGTCCGGGTGTTCGGGCAAGCAGATCGACGAAAACGATCCCGCCGCGCTCTATAACGATGCGGAAGAAGAGTTGAAGAGTGATCATTACCAGATCGCGATCGATAAATTCCGCGTTGTTAAAAACAAATTTCCTTATTCAAAATACTCCGTGGACGCCCAGCTTCGGATAGCTGACGTTTACTTCATGGAAGACTCTTTTGCCGAAGCGGCAACGGCGTACGAAGCGTTTCGTGATCTTCATCCAAAGCACGAAAAAACCGCATACGCGATGTTTCGAATCGGAAAATCCTATTACAACGACATTCCCAGCCCGATTTCGCGTGACCTCACCCCGGCTCAACGCGCCCTTGCGGCCTACACGGATTTTTTGAATAAGTATCCGAATGCTCCCGAAGCAGCGGAGGCGCGCAAGGATGTCGTCGAAATTCGCAGGACCATGGGTGAAAAGGAACTCTATATCGCTGATTTCTACTTCAAGCGCGGCTATTACCGTTCATCTGAACAAAGATACCAGAAAGTGATCGAGCTTTATCCCGAAACCGACGCCGCGAATGAAGCGAAGAAAAAGCTAACACGCATTGAGTCCGAACATCTCGCCGAAAAACAGGAAATGGAGCCCCCCGCGAGTGACCAGCCCAACTCAAAATAAAGATCGCCAGATTCAGGACCTTCTGGCAAAGCGCGATTTCGCCGGCTCCGAGGAACTCATCAAAGAGAAGCTTCGAGAAGCCCCGGATTCGGCCGATGCGCATTATTTTTTGGGGGTGTGGCACTATCTTCAGGGCAACCTCGGGGAAACGGTTCAGAACCTCCGCCGCTCTCTCTCGCTTGACCCGCATCACACGGACGCGGCAATCTGTCTTTCGGTGCTTTACAACGATGTGGGCAAATACGACGAAGCCAAGCACATCTTTGAGCAGGCAAATCAATCCGTGGTTCACAAGCAATCCGGCAAAGACCTCGGCATTGATCAGAAGTTCGCGATCAAACACCTGGAGCTCGCCGATCTGTATTTTCGATACCGTCGTTATGACGAGTCGATTGAGGAATATGGAAAAGCGGCGGTGCTGGATCCGACGACCCCTGAAATTCGAATCCGTTTAGCCAAGGCGTATGCGAAAAAAGGGTTTCTGTCCCGCGCCATGCAGGAATTGCAAACCCTTAAGAATGAGCTGCCCAAGTACATCCCCGCTCGAATTCAACTCGGTCTTCTCCACTACAGTCAAGGTAATCTTCTCGACGCGGAGCTCGAATGGGAAGGCATCGCCGACATTGAACCCATGAACCGCGAAGCCATCGCGTACCTGGAAATGGCAAAGCAAGCGCGGCAACCGGGGCAGTTCAAGAAACAATGACCATCTTGCGAGCCTTTTTAGTGGTTTTCGCTCTCAGCCTTGTCCTTCCGGGCGGGCAGGCCGCCTGGGGCAATGTTGAAGTTGATGATATCAGAGCCAATCCGAGCTTCGGCGGAGTGGCCGGGAATTTTTTCGAATTGGATTTCGGGGCGAGCGCGATCGGCCCGGTTCGATTCGATGTTTTGTGTTTCATTGGAGTTCGGCTCGAGAAAGAAATCATCAACCTGACCCCCCACCCGGCTGAACGCGGGCCCACTCTGGTCAGCGACGACTTCCGGGATGGGATCGAAGTGACCCAATCCCGAACGATTGATCTCGGCTTTGGCCCCAACGGGATCGCGACCGGCAGTCCCGCCTTGAGCCTGATCAATCCCAGCCTCGGACTTTTGCCGGTGTTCGGTTCAAAGGCCGTTTCACGACAGTACGTCCGCACTCTTGAGGAATCGAAGAGAGCAAATCACCTCAGACTTCCGGCACACGGATCAGACCTGGAGTCCTGGGCTCCCGGATTCGAGGTTCAATTCAAGGCGTCGGGAGGACTGGTATTGTCGGCGGGCATGGGCTACCAGGGCGCGGCCGGAGTGGGCGCGCGGTATATGGTCATGGGCGACTGGCAGGTCGGTATCAAGAAGCTCGGACCGAAGCAGACCTATGTTCAAGCCATCCGGACAAAACTTCATTCACTCGCGTTTTCGCCGGGGACTGCGTTTGCTTTCGTCGAAGTTTCGGGCATTCAGTCGGTTGGAGACGAATTCTCGTTCATTTTTGATTTTACCGATAACCGCGCGGTTGGGGCCTACGAAGAACTCATAAAAGGGCGCATGACGGCGGCTCAGCTCCTTTCCGACGATCCGCAATCAGGCGTACAAGCGCTTTCCCGCCGCCACAACCACCTCGGCGGGAAATTTACCAACTGGTTTCTCGGTATACCGGAGTTGATTTTCGGCTTCCGGACAAAGGGTTTCGTTCACGCTTCCATGGACGTGATCGATCGTGACGGGGGTGAGCCCGTTCACCTGGAACTCGCGGCTCGTCTGGACGAAAAAGCAAAGGGCGGCATGTTCCTTCGCAATCACAGCAAGACCACGAAGGCCGATTTTTACGCGACGCACTTCACCCGTGGCGCGCTCTCCGGGTATGCCGCTCAGTATCTTTGGTCTTTTGAGCAGGAAAGAGCGAGCGCGAGGAATCTCAGGCAGTCGCTGAATTCGCTGATAGCCCAAACGGGTTTGCGAAAAACCCTTGAAGTTGAAATCCCCCATTCAGAGTCCGGTTATTTGAGGGCGCGATTCAAAATGCTGATTTCACAAGCCGCTACGGATCGGCTCATGCGGGTTTCGTTGGAAGACCCGGACGTTTTTCGATCCTTCTCGATGGCGCTTCTCGACAATTATTTCGAAAACGGCGATGACCCCGACGATCTGTGCCCGGAACAGCCCGTTCTGGCGAACCCTCCCGTTTCAGACGAAATCCCGCCCCCGCCGTTCGAAACGCGCAAGGACATTCCACTCTGTATGGCGCGAATGCGGTCAAAAACCGTGGCCGCCACCGATAAAATGGTCAGCCTCCTCCGGGAAATGGCATCACAAAGCGGATCGGCTCGCGATTTCGTCAAGGCATACGCGAAATTCGGAAGTGCACTCCTGGCAAACCAGTTTACGTTCGGCTCCGTTTTGAGAGCCATCGAAAAAGAACCCGCAAAAATCGATTACATCATCGAGGGCGAGCGTATCTCGAGATTCAAGCGCCCCATTGAAGCGACTGCGAAGTAATCAGGCCTGCAGGCTTTTTACCGTAAGCGACGGCGGAATCGTGTGAATCGAAACCGGTGTGATGACAGCCTCGCCCGCCCGCTGAGCAACACGCCTCTGCGCATGGATTGTCAGGAGGTGCGCCCGGAGTTCCTTGAACATGAGGTGCTTGATTGAGTACTCGTTTTCCTGAAGCACGACCTGTTTCGCGATCTTTTGTTTCAAATTGATGACGAGCGGCGCCTTCACGTTCGCGGTCATCTGGGTCACGTCCTCGGGGATCGTGAGAATACTGAAAACGGCGGACTGATTCACGTTCTCGAGTTTCAGTTCGCGAAGCTCGGCGGCCGAGAGCCGGGCGGCATAATCGGGCCGGAAAATCTTCGGTTCGAGGATCGCAAAAGCAATTTCCGGATTTTCGAGCGACTGGAGCCACAGAATCAGGGTGTCGTCTCCCGGATCAACCAGGCAATATTTCGTGTACTGTGGAAATCCCAGAATCCCGAGCGGGATAAAAATAGTTTCGTCGTCGCCGACGGTGAGCTGTCCAAAACGTCCTGTTTTTACGATCACGCCCAACCCCTCTTAAAGATATTGAACTACTAACCTTTTAAAACCTTCGAAACCTGAGCCATCGCTATCGGAGCTTTCGCAGCCTCCTTGTTCTGTTCTTGAATGGCTGCATAAACTTCTTCGCGATGGATCTTCGTTTCCTTGGGCGCCTGAATCCCCAAGCGCACCTGCTTGCCCTTAATCTGGACAACCACAATTTTAATGTGGTCGTCTATGGCAATGCTTTCCCCCAACTTCCGGGTCAATACTAACATAAGATCTCCATGTCCGCGTCTGGCCCCGCGTAAGCGGAAAGCCTGTAATCCTTTACCGGAGGAACATTTAGTCTAACGCTCCGCCACTTGCAATGTTTTTGTCCCATGCGGTCTTGAAATTGTTTAAACATCATTTCAAAAAGTCCAACAAAGTCGGTTGAATTAATCGCTGGGAACTTGCTAACGCGCTCTTGAACACCGTTTCCTCTTTAGTTAAATCGCTGACTACCTGCGCCATATCGGCATCTTCCAACACGGACCCGAGCTGAGCATTGGTTACATTATGTCGTTCCAAGGCTTGGCTTGTGCTTTGGAGTCCCTGCAAGCGCGACCCCACCTTTGCACGACAGGCGACTAGCTTGCTGTGTACTTGATCAAATCGGTCCAGGGTGTTGCGAACTCCATCAAGATCGCCCGTCAGTAATGCGATTCTTAGATTCTGAATTTCATCGAACACATTTACATTTTCGTAAGCCGGAGACTCGTCAGCTGCCGTCCCGTCGCTCGCGGGGCCACGACCCAAGGTGCTTGGGCTGTACACCGCGCGACCATCGTTCGAATTTTTGGGATGTGTGTTGAACACCTCGACCCCGGGCACGTTGCTCGAAATAAACACATCTTTGGCGATCTCAACCATCGTCTGGCCATCATCTCCCGTATAGCGACCCTCGGGATCAACGGGCGGACGTTGCGTCTTGAAGCCACCCAGGAGATATCGGTCACCTATCCTGCGATTCGCGGTAGCGACGGCCTGTTGAAAGAGCTGCGTCACTTCTTCGGCCACCCCAAGGCGGGTTCCCTCATTCGAGCTGGCGCCACTTGCCTGGCCTAACGCGATCTCCTTCGCTCGAACCACGATATCGGCCAGCTCGCCGATGATATGATCCGTGTTTTCCAGGAAAGTCTCGGCCATCCGGGTATTCATTTGAAATTGGTCGTTGTTCACTTTGTCTGTCCTGATCTCGAGCACTTTGGCCGCCCCAATCGGATCGTCCGAAGGCGTGTTGAGTTTTCTCAGGGTGGCCGACTGCTGCTGCAACCCTTCCATTCGGGACTTGCTCCGGTGGATGCTGTCCCGAATCGTGTCAAAATTCGTATGTTGCGTCACCCTCATAAATCAATTCACCGTCTCATATCCAAAACCGTTTTGAGCATCTCATCGGCAACCTGGATCACCTTCGCCGAAGCATCGAACATGTGCTGAAACTGCATCAGATTCGCGGTTTCCTCGTCAATGGATACACCCGAGATCTGATCGCGGATTTTGTTCAGCTGAGTCATGATGTCTTTTTGCTGGTTCATGCCTGAGCGGTTTTTCGAAGCCGCGACGCCGACATCGCTCACGATCGAGTTATAGAAATCATCCATCGTGGCTTTGCCTTCGTTCATGAACTTTTCACTCTGCAAACCCGAAATCGCGATGGCAATTCGATTATCGCCGGGAGAATCCGGCTGAGCAGCGGCGGCGATATTGTTAACGCTGTCGCGAACCGCATCCGACAGCTGAATGAATTCAGAGGCCCGATCTTTTCCGCCCATCTGCCTGAAGAACTCGACGCCTTGAACTCCGTGCCGCGTGAACCCCTGCTGATGGATGCTGTTGACCGAATCCGAGATGTTGTAAGCAAGCTCGTCCAGACGGTCGAGAATGGTCGACAGGGTCTTGTCACGAACCTCGAGAAGCGCGCCAAGCTTCCCGCCCTTAATCTGATGAGTAACGAGGGAATTGGCGTGTGAAGTTGATTGAACATCGAACGCGGCTTCGGGCTTGCCTTGGTCGTCGGCCTTGGACCTGAATACCGAGAACTTCTCGGCCATCGGTCCGACGACGAGCGGGCCCACGCCCTTGACGTCCACGACGAAGCTGCCGCCTCCGTCCTTGTGTACGCTCATTTCCATGTAAGAACCGAGCTTCTTCATCGCCTGATCGCGCTTGTCGAGGAGATCATTGGGCGAACCCCCCGCGAGCTCGGCCGTCTTGATCTGCATGTTAAGATCCTTGACCTGCTCGGCAAGCGAGTTGATTTCTTTGGAATAGCCCTCGAGCCGCGCGTCGATGTGCTCGCGCACCGCCTCTACTTCCCTTCGGATCCGATGGAAGTCATTCACCATCGCCTGACTGGATTCACGCACCGACTGGCGGACCGCTTCGTTGTCCGGCTCATTCGAAAGCTTCCGAAATTCGTTAAAAAATCGGGATATCAGCCGGTTCAGTCCGTCGCCGTTCATCTCGTTGAAAACATCTTCGGTCTGTCTGAGAACGAGGTCCTTTTCTTCCATGTGCGAGAGATCGCGCGCGCCGTTTCGAACCTGCTTTTCAACGTATTCATCATTGATGCGCTCGACCCGCGAAATCGCGGTGCCGTTACCGATGAGCGATTGCATGCCGGCGGAGTTGCGCGGCGTTTCGGCGGACGTGAGCACCCGTTGCCGCGAAAACCCTTCGGTGTTCGTGTTCGCG
>DATDSK010000003.1:0-3218 GCA_035291325.1 Bdellovibrionota bacterium
CTCTCCAGATCAGCCAACACATCGCCGAAGCGCGCGGATTTGACGACTCCCCTTACACCCAGATCACGAAGAGCATCTTCAGTCAGATGAAGAAGCTCATTGACGATCTGCAAGGCGTCGCGCTCCCGCCCGCGCTTCTCGAGAAGCTCTACGCTCTTCGACCGGGGATCGGCGATGTGATCGCGATCGCGAGTCAAGGCGACCGCCCCAAGGCCTTCGCGGCCGCGAGCGCGCTGCACAGCCGGATTATCGCCCTTTATCCGGAATTTTCGACGATCGCGATTGCGAACCCCGCGTTCGAAATCATTCTGAACATCCAAGGTCTGAACGAGTTCTACGCCGAATTCGCGCAGCTCCCACCGACGCTCTAGAGGTCACGGTTATGCGGTACAAAAACATTTACCTTGCTGCCATCGCGCTCGCGGCGACCACGTTTGGGACCTCTTCCGCCTTCGCGATGCGCACGCCAGACGGCCCGCCGTTTCGGTTGGCTGATCCGCGCAATTCGTCGACTCTCGAAGATATTCGCTTGAATGTGACGCGCGACTTTGTTTGCGTCTCTCGAGAGAATTCAACGATTTGCGGAAAGGAATACGATGACACGCCCCGGTACTTGACGACTGAAGGATACCCGAAGGTTCTCCAAACAACTGATGATTCGATATGCGTTCTCGATTCGAAGTCCTACACATGTTTTGATCAAAGAAGCTCTGATAAACATTCCGAACCCGCCACTGATGCCTTGAGTCTCTCAGAGCTGACCTGCGTGATAAAAAAAGGAGAGATCCAGTGCTCAGGAGACGGCACGTGGAGGGTTGATTATCTCGGCTGGTATATTGGAAAGCCCGACCTCAAGGTTTCAGAGATTCGCGGCGCCAAGCGGCTTTTTGCGCTGGACCGTTACATCTGCGCTGAAACCTCTGACGATAGTTTCTGTTTCGGAGGCGAAAAAGATAACTCACAGTCTGCATTTCGCCTGTCCAGAATTCTTCGACTCTCTGAGCCCCAGAAAGAGCCGGTCACTTTTCTTGAAGTCACTATCAATGCACGATTGGAACTGCCGAAACCCTGGTCTGAAAAGAAAGCCAAGCACCTGTCCTTCTCCGGCAGCTTCGTGAGCGGTCGAACTTTGAAGTACTTTTCAGGAGCAGCCATTCGCTCTGGAAAACTCTGGAAACGACATCGTCTCATCACCTTTGCCGAAAACACAGTCGAACTCCCTTCAGTACCCATGGGGCACATCAAGGATTCTCCGTGCTACTTATTCGATGGAAGAATCCGATGCCTTGAAGATCTGGCATACTCCACCGAAACGGATGCGTTCGTTCCGACAGACTTCCATCAGAGACACCAAGCTGCAATTCAGAAAATCGAGAGCTTAGAAGATGTCACCCAGCTGATCGGGTCGCGCGACTATTTTTGTGCGCTCACCGCCAATGGCCTGAGGTGTTACTCACTTTTCCTCGAGCTACACGAAAATCACTATGACCTCCCGAAAGAGCTGCTCAAAGCAGCCGGCGTCTCCTACGGTTTTAGACTGGACACTCTCGAAAAATCGGTAAAACGTTCGGCGAACGTGTTCTATGTCGAAAAAGCTCAGCTGCTCCGGAAGCAAGCTGATATCCTTGCCGATGAGCTCACGAATGCTTCATGTAATCCCAACCTCGTTCGATTGTTCGCGGCGCTCTCGTTTCGAACCATTATCGAGACCACTCATTCGGCCATTGTGCAGCAACGATTGCTTCCCGACTTCCGGGCGCAACTCGATACGAGACTCAAAGAGTCGGGCATTACTACTTTAAACGACTTCGGCAACCCGCCCGCGATCACCCGGCTCGCGCTGCGACTCCTCGCCTCCGACCTCCAGGTCCTTCGCCAGCATATCACCGAGCCGCAAGTCCGCGGCCGATTCGAAGGCGTCGTCACCGCGATCGGCGAAGCGCTTGCGCAGGACCAAGGAGCTATAATCGACCTCCCGTTCCTAAAAGACACCCTCGCGACGCTCTCAACCGCGCCTCGCAGCCAGAGCTTCGCGCTTCAGGCACTCGGGCTCGTCGAGTACCTCGAAATGGGAGGTATGCTTCGATGAAAACGCGATGGATATTCGCTTTAGCTCTGCTTGCCTGTAACACCTCTTCCGCCTTCGCGATGCGCGCGCCAGACGGCCCGCCGTTTCGGTTGGCCCCGGAGCCGGATTATCTGAAAGAGCAAGGTGTCAGAATCGAAGTGGGGAATGAGGACCGGGTCTGCATTCAGAACGCCGCGGAAACGCTGTGCGGGCGCTGGTGGAACCATCAGGACGTCCTTCGATTCGATGCCCGAGGCCAGTTTTTGAAAATGGGCTTCGAATCCTCTGATGACAATCGTGGTTTATGCGTTCTCGATACAAAGGGCCTTCGTTGCGTGGACCAACCGAATCCCTGCGCCGCAGAGAACCAGCACCCGACTGACATGGTAACGGGAAACGAATTCACCTGTGCCCTCGTTGACGGCAGAATCAAGTGCGCCGGAACGAATTCGGACCTTCGAGGCTTCCTCGGAAAGCCGGATTACACATTTGCCGAGTTCTCCGGCGCCAAGCGCCTCTTTCGATTGACTGAAGACCTTTTTTGCGCTGAAACCCCCGCTGATACTTATTGTTGGGGTGCATTTCCAGAGGAACCCAGCCCCGACGATTCAAAAAAAGAAAAAAGGAGAAGCGAGAAGGAAAATGAGCGTCTCGGAGTTTTTCGCCTGAGCCGACTTCTAACCTTAAAGGAAGCTCCGAGTTACCCGATTCGGTTTCTGGAAACTTCCATCCGCGGCTTTTCACCTGACTCAGAGTATCCAAGCAGATCCCGTGGCTTACGCCTTTATGCTTCTTTTGTCGACGGGTCGGTATTGAAACACCTCGCAATTGAGCTAACCGCATTTGATATTTTTGGAAAGTATGGAAGCGGCTTGCTTCGACAGAAGCAGAGGTTGGTCGCAGAATACGAGGTTCCCCTCCCCTCGGAACCGAAAGGACATATCAACGGGACCTCCTGTTACCTTTTCGATCAAAAAATCCGATGCTTGAACCGTATTTCGTACAACTCAGCTGAAGAAAAGTTCCAAAGCTCAGACTACTCTGGCGACTCTCACGATGTAGTCTCCTGGCTTGAAAACCTGGAGGGTGTGAGCCAGATTTCTGGAACCGCTAAGTACGCCTGCGCCTTGACCAGCTCAGGACTGCAATG
>DATDSK010000004.1:0-6068 GCA_035291325.1 Bdellovibrionota bacterium
AAATCCCTTGAACTGACTTTTGATCGCGATCTCCGCCCCTATGAAGGGCGAATCCGATTGCAGCGCAAGCTCCGAAGCAAGCGTTTTATTGATGGCCCGCAACCCGGTCGAGATATCCCGATAACGGGTCCTGAAGATCCGTCTTAAAATCCAGTTATAAACGTAGGAAATGAAAATACGCTTCGAGGAATAAAGCTTTTTATAGCGAAACGTGATGATCAGATCGTAAAAATCCTTCAACTTATACAAATGAAGGAATTCGTAAACATCGTATTCATCATCGCCGTCCGTGAAACAGATCCACTTGCCGCGCGCCTCTGAGAGGCCTCGCCTGATCGCCACCCCGTAACCCAGGTTTTTCGGATGGTGAATCACCCGAACATTCGGATTTTCTCTCGCCAGCCCGTCCGCAATTGCACCCGAGCGGTCCGGCGAACCATCGTTGATGATGATCAGCTCCCAGCTCTGCGCCAGCTTCGAAAGAACGTCGATGCCCTTCCTCGCGACACGCTCGACGGTGTTTTCATCTTTGTAAACCGGAAAAAACAGGGAAATTTCTGGCTCAGCCATGTCGACCTCAAAATCTCAATCGTCTGTAAAGGAACCACGGGATACTTTGCAAGGCGGTGCATAGGAACCACCAATAGCCGGGGTAATAGAACACCCCTTCCTTGGTATCGCGAATACGCCAAAGATACCGGGCTACGTCCGCGGCTTGAGCAACGGGGAAACGAAGATTCATGCCGCGGGTAAAGATGCTGTCCATGTACCCCAACCGGAGAATCTGAATTTTCGTCCTCATCTTGCGGACGGTAATGAAATGTCGCAGGGATTGGGAATAAGTATCAAGAGCGGTTTTCGCGGCGGTATAGGCCAGGTTCGCGCCTCTCGGCGCCGTGACCGCGATACTGGAAACGACCAGAATGGTCTCGGGCGAGGCAGACGAAACCAGGTCGTTCATCAGCGAAACAATCGCGAAGTAATTCAGATCCATGCTTTTCTGGATCGCGCTCTCATCGGGAACGTTTCCCGGACCCTCAAACGTTCCGCCGGCCACCAGGCATGCATAACGAATCGGACCCAGCGCCTTGAGCCACTCCCTCAAGGCGGGCTGCCTGGATCTATCGGTAATATCGCCGGCGTAATCGCGAACATCGACACGAAAGCGCCACGATAAATCCGCGCGAATTGCCGCCAGATCACGAGCATCCCGCGAAACCAGTGCGAGATCGTAGTTCTTTCCGGCATATTGTTCGGCCAGTGCCCTCCCAAGCCCCGAAGAGGCGCCGACGATCAAAACACGTTGTCTTGCCATGGGATCCATCAGAGGTCCAACCTTTCACTCACGGCGGATTGGCAGAGCCGTTTCGGATCGTATTTAGAAAGAGCGGTCTTGAAATCGTCGTACCGCACGGCATAGGTCGCGCGAACCGTCTCGACGGAAAGGCGGCTGTCTTTCGAAATATTCTGGATGCCTCCGCACGCGATGCTGAGGCGATCGAGAAATTCGAAGAATGCGTGCTCGTTGGGATGATTCGGAACATCCATGGCGAAGCAAATCCCCGAACGGGAAAAATTGAGATACTTCCCTTCGCCCTGAAATACTTTCAGCGAACAGAGGCTCACCCGCGGGCCATGTTCCAGGACATGATCTTCAAGTTCGGCGATGAAGGACGCGACGTTCTGGTGTGGAATAATCACCTGATACTCGAGCAACCCGTCATTGAAGAAACGGTGGTAAATCTCCTTCCCGTAAATCGGAAAAGTACCCCGCAAGAGATCAAAAACTTCTGTTTCGGGCTTGAGCCGCTCCGACATCTGGTAAACAAACGGTATTTGGTTTCGCAATAACCCGATCCCGCGGTCGACGAACGACGTTCTCGGCGGGAAAACCAGCGTATCCGGCGCGAGAGCCTTGAGCCCGAAGTATTTCCCCTGAACGACGTCCTCCTGGTAAATGTAACCCGGCGCAAACGCGCCGTTCGCCGCGCCTCCCAACTTATGCCATGAAAAGACCTGTTCATGCTGCTCGGCTGAGGACAGCAGAGTTTCGATCGCCTGCTCCATGCTCTCGACGGGTACGCGCGTCCGCTGAATCGCGTTTCCGGTCAGTGGGACGAGCCTGAGCGTGACCTGAGTGATGAAACCCGTCAGCCCCATTCCGCCGATCGTGAGGTCAAAGAGTTTTGGATTCTGGCGTGTGGAACAGCACTGTTCTCCGTAGGTGGGATGAAACACCACGAGCTCATCGACATAATCACCAAAATAACCGGTCCGAAACTGCCCTTTCCCGTGGACATTGAATGCGACGCAGCCCCCGACACTGATCGAAGGGTGCCCGGGCACGGCAGGCAGCCAGAGCTTCATGGAAGCGAGGAATCGAAGCAGTGAGCCGAGTTGAATTCCCGGCTCGACGGTGATCTTCCGGTTTTTCGCGTCGACATTCAGAATTCTGTCGAAGAACCGGCTCGAGACCGAACACGACGACTCGTGCGCGCTCGCGAGAACGTAGCTCGATCCCGTTCCGCGTGCGATGAACCGGCCGCCCGAAAGCGCTTTAATGAGATGAGAATAGCGATCGGGAGTTTCCAGTTCCGCGTTCACCCTCTCGGTCCCATCGAAGGAGTAAATCTCTTGTAATGAAGGCATAGCGAATATATACAACTCCTTTTCAAGATAATTAACCCAAATCTGGGGTATCCATGCCGACTTCGGCTTATACAGCTTCCCGATTCACTTTCGACCAGAAACGCGAGCTCGTTTGGCGTGTTCTGGGCAGGTATTTTCAGGATCGTTTTCAGATCAAGGGAAAGATCCTCGATTTAGGGTGCGGCTATGGGCAGTTTATCAAAAACCTCGCATCCGAAACCCGGTACGCCTTCGATATCGACCCGGGCTTTGCCAAGTACCTCGATGAGAGCATCCAGTTCAGGTCCGGCAAGCTTTCTGAACTCCCGACCAGCTTCGAAACAGATCGTTTCGATTGGGTTCTGATTAGCAATTTTCTCGAACATCTTGAGCGCGGCCAGATTTCAGCGCTTTTTGCGGACCTGAAAAGGATTATGAACTCGGGCGGTCAAATGTTGATTCTGATGCCCAATTACAGCCGCTGTTCGAAAGAGTACTTTGATGATTTCACTCACGTAACCCCGATTTCGGGTAACGCCCTGAAGGACTGGCTCACGTCGTTCGGGTTCGAGATCACATTCTTCCACCCGGGATTCATGCCCTTCAGCGTGAAAGACAGCCGCCTCCCGATTACCGAGTTCCTGATCAAAGCGTGGCTTGCCTCCCCGGTGAAACCCGGTGGGAAACAGCTACTGTTGATCGCGAGAAAACCCGCGGGATAGGCCTATTCCAACCCGAGCGCCTGGTCCAGTGCCGCCGAGAGCGCGCTCGGAGTCATGACAACCCGCTCTTTGTGGACACTCTGGACGGTGAAGCAGGCCTCCAACATGACAGCTCTGATTTTCTCGCGATGTTCGTACGGAATGACTCCGTCCGGGTCTTTGCTCATGACGACCTTTTTAAAATCTTGAACCTGTTCGAACGCCAGATACGAAGACTTGGTCCAATCATCGCAGTATTGACGTGGGTCTTTGTTACGATTGTCATCCACTAGTGAATTGAAACGATTCCATGCAAGCATCGCCTCCCGATAGTATTCACTCATCTTCCTCATCGCCCTTTTCTTGATGGTGCGCATGACCTCAGGCGGAAAAGGGATCTCAAAGACTTTCGCGACGAGTGCTTTTCTGGCCAGAGCTCCATATCGGAACTTTCTGGCATCGGCCGAACGCCGCACCAGAAGCGAGCCGAGGCCGCCCGTGATACATTTTTCGATCTCGGGCCCCTCCTTTATCATCCCGGAAAGCAGAGGCGCGTGGCACGCGTTCAATAGCTCTTCATCAATGACGTTATCGTCCGAACTGATTTCCGACGCGAGACGGCGGGCGTCCTGTTCGGCCGATAACTTGTAGGACCCCGTCAGATCGCAGGTCTTTTTCCCGCGAGTGTACTCGATTCCATCGAAGATCACTTCCTTCATGAATTCGTATTTTTTCGCGTTAACCTTTTTCAACCATTCCGGATTGTACCGGTACGCCGAAACTGTTTCGGCAAAGTCCTCGGCGGGGTTTTTACGACCGTAACTCGAGACAGCCGTTTCGGGCATTCCCATCCTGAAGCTGTCATCAACCGCGCTGATTTTGCTACCGGGCCGCGACGGTTTACTCGTCCAAGCCGAAAGCTTTAACCAATCGGGATGGACGTCCGCCTCAACCGCGTCCGCGAGATAATGGCCGAACTCATGAAAAATCGTATGACGACGCGACTCTTTCGTCCCCTGATTCCACCGGTCGTAGACTTCGATCAGAGCATTCGCGTGCACGCCCGCTCCCACGCGGCTCTCGCCCCGAGTATAATGAACAAGCCGTTTGTTGCTTTCGACCGGCAGGACTGTTGCGGGCAAATCAGAAAACGCAAGGATCAGCTCATCGAGCTCCTGGGGCGTCCAGGGCGCCGCGCTCTCGTACGCCTCATGCGATCCGTTCATGCCGTATCGGCCCAGCATATAAACCAGCTTGGGCGCCTCTTTTGCTCCGAAGATTTCCTCCAGGGCACACATAACCTGTTCACACTGGCTCTTGAACTTTTTTTGAACCGGCGGATCGAAGCCAAACAAATCGCGCTGGCGGGTGGTCAGCTTTCTAAAGAGCTCGATCAAAAACGGGCTTTCGTTCTTGAAAGCAACGCCGTGTACGGTGGCAGCAATCTTCTCAGTCCCTAACTGATCACTGAGCCAACGCGTGATTTCCTGATTCGTGAAAGGTTCCGTCCGAAGACAGGCAGCACGTTTCAGTTCTTTGTCCGTCACGGCGGACCGGGCGAAGACATGCGCCGGCTGCTGAAGATTCTCGGAAATAGCTTCTACCCGGGAACTGACATCATCTCCTTTGTTGCACTGGTCGGGACCCGTAGCGTAGCCGAGAGCACTGAACGCGAGCAAAATAAGCGCGAACCAGCAAACAAGCAGAACCCGCTTCGCGTGCATCAGGGCACCGTCCCAAGCCGGATGGATTGCAGGGATTTTTTCGCGTTATTGCGGAACCGAAGCGTCAAGGATTCGGACGGCACCCTGATTTCAAAAATTCGGCCTTTTTCATGCGTGGGAGAGGCCGAACGAAATTGTTCAGCTGCCCGCTTGAGGTCGGTTTCGGGAATAAGAGGTCTCACTCGCTCAAATGCGAAAGCTTCCTTTTTTTCCGAATCAACCGATTCAAAGTGAACTGAATAGACCGTTTCACCCGCGAATTCGATGCTCGTATCATACCGCTTGCCGGCAAGCTCATAATAATAAGCGCGGCCATCCTCTGATCGCTCCGCGGGATTCCCCAGCGTCTTGAGAACTTCTTGGCGAGTCGTCTTTCCTGGAACGACGGAACGTAACTCACGCGGTAAGACCTGGCTGAATTTTTTCGCGAGTTCTCCCGCGTGGACTCTCCCGAGAGGCTCAGGGAGGAAGGTGCTTGATAGAAGGAAACATACCGAAAAAATCCCAAGCGCACGCGACATGGGGTGATTGTCTCACACCTCGCTCGAGATACAAAACCCTCGCCCAACTCGCCGAGTTTCAATATTCCGCGATCAGTTTCGCCAAGGTACGAACGTATGTTCCGCTCGCGCCTTTCTTCGGAATATAGGACAGGTGTCCCAGACCCTGAGCCGTCCCAGCGATGTCGAGGTGCGCCCAATGCGTTCCTTTTTTGATGAACTGCTTGAGAAAAATCGCGCCGCGAATCGCGCCGCCGTAAGAATCGTTCGCTGAATTTTTCATATCGGCCGATTCGGATTTCAGATCGTCGAAATATTCATCATAAAGCGGCATCGGCCAAAGTCTTTCGCCGGTCGTTTCGCCCGCCCGCCGGACGGCATCGATCAGGAGCTCCTCATTTCCGAATATCGCGCAGCAGAGCTTCCCTAACGCGACCGTCGCGGCACCGGTCAGCGTCGCGACGTCAATGACCGCATCCGGATTGTACTCCTGAGCGTAATCGAGAAGATCAGCC
>DATDSK010000005.1:0-9915 GCA_035291325.1 Bdellovibrionota bacterium
GTTTGGGTCGGCGCGAACGTCATGGAAGACCCAGGCAGTTCAGCTATGAGTGATCGTTCAACAGGAATTCTGTTTGATTCCGGCGGTCCTTACGGCGGTCTCTCGGGCTCCGATAAAGCATTTCTGATCAAGCCGGCGGCCGGCGCGACTTCAATTACTCTTACCTTTCAGTCGATGGACCTTGACTCAACACAGGATGCTCTCTACGTCTACAAAGGAGAGAATGTCTCGGCGGATTATTATGGTCCGTTCTATGGCGTTGTCTCGCCGGCTTTAATTACGCACACGGGTAGTGCCCTGTACATCTATTTGGACGTGAATTCTGGCACCAGCCGTTCCGGCTTTCAAGCCACCTGGACTTCCACTCCCTGACCCTTTTTACCAGCCCCAAGCCAGTCCGGCGGTCACGGTTCTGTTCGTAACGGCGAGAGGTGAAATTATCCCGCGCGAATCCTGAACGATCGAAGTGATCTTAAGGTCGGAAATGTCGAGCGAAAACGAGAGCCGGTTGCGGCCGACAGGCTCGCTCCAGGAAATCCCTCCCGCGATTTCGCGGCTCGACATATCAAGAAATTGCATTCCGTCACTGATCGGAGAGAATTTAAAATACCCGGCGAATGCAGCTCCTTTCGCGAACGCGCGCTGGACGACCGGAAAAAACATAGGCCCACCCACGTGCTGATATCCGATCAGCGAATCGGCGAAGGTGGTGGTGTAATAGGCCCCGGCCATCAGGCTGACCCGCCATGGCGCATTGATCCCTGGAATCGCATAACCGACTCGCCCATTGAACCCGAAGAACCGGATGGTCACATCCGAAGTCGTCAGCGGAAGCGCCGTTAAAAATGATGACATGCCGAAATCCAGGCGGGAGTTCTTGAAGCGATACCCATAACTGGCTTTGAAGGTGAGAGCTTTCATGTTCAGCGGCTCTACATTGCTTTGGGTAAAGGCGATGAGTGAGACACCGAGACCGGCACTCAGTGAGCCTCCCCACGTTGGTCCCGGTTTCCATTTCTTCGCTATTTTCTCCCATCCTGAGAAGACGATCTCGCCTTCTGCTTTTTCGACCTGCCCGAAAGGACTGATTGCCTGAAAAAGAACCGGCGTTCTCTGGCCATGGAGTGTGACGTCGATCGAAAAACTGCCGTCCGAGGCTTGGGGGGTTATGCTCGTATCGCGAAACAGCAAGCTCCAGTCGGTGCGTTGAAACCTTCCCGTCAGGGATACGACCACTGAATTTGTTTTTTCCTTAATCGACGAAATTTTTGAAGTTACTTCCAGGCCGAGGAGTTTTTCAGACGGCTTAAAGAAAAATTGCGCGGTTTCAGGCGCTCCCGCCGTCTTCGGAGCCGCAGCCGCCGGACGAGGCGCGACGGGTGCGCTCACAGCTTTCGGAGCCGCGGTCGCCGGACGAGGCGCGACGGGCACGCTCACAGCCTTCGGAGCTGCAGTCGTTGGACGAGGCGCGACGGGCGCGCTCACAGCCTTCGGAGCCGCAGTCGTTGGACGAGGCGCGACGGGCACGCTCACAGTCTTCGGAGCTGCAGCCGCCGGACGAGGCGGCGCCCCCGCTCCCTGTGGCGATACGAAGGCACTCAGGCTCATCAGCCCGAGAACCAACGAGGTTATTCGTTTCACAGCTCCAATTGTAAAGGAATCTACGGGGTTCCGCAAAGCTTCCAGCAATGTTTCCGATTTAATAGAACGCCTAAACTGGACCTAAACTGGAATGGACGGAGTCGCGATTACCAGGAATACTGGACTAATGATCCGAACGGTCTCAAGCTCAACCGGAGCTTCGCTTTCATGGATTGATGTCGTCAATCCGACGACACCAGAACTCCAGGACCTCGCCCAAAAGCACGGGCTTCATTCGAAATTGCTGGAAGACTGTCTGGAGCCTGAGCATCTGCCCAAGGCCGAAGTCCTCGAGCAGGGCCTGGGGCTCTTTCTTATCCTTCGTGGAATGGATTCGCATGCAACGGCGGCTGCTGACACCGTTCAGAAGCTGACTCGCAAGCTTGCTATCTTTAAGGCCGGCAATACTCTGATTACCATTCATCGGGTGCCGTTCCGGTTCCTCGAAGAACTCGAGCAAAAATGGACCGGGGCGCAGAATCCGATCGCTTTTATTCCGTGGCTAACTGACTGCATTAATTCCGTAATCGCGGGTTACGAGAAGCCGTTTGATGATGCGGAATCGGCGATCGTCCAGTTCGAGCACATGCTTTTTTCGAATCGGGATGTGGTGGTGCAGCTCAAGGCTCTCCATCGGCAGAAAAGAAAAGTATCGGCTTATCGGCAAGTGTTTTGGCACACGCTTTCGGCGCTCCAGAAGGTTCACCCCGAATCCCCGTCGGAGGCACCGTTGCTTCAGGATTTGCGTGAAAACGCGGAAGCCCTTCACCAGCACCTCGATCGGATGATCGAGGAGATTAATTCTCTGGTGCATGTCCAGCTCGCGATGGCTTCGCACCGTACGAACGAGACCGTCCGATTATTGACGGTGTTCTCGGTTTTTTTCCTGCCGCTGACGTTTCTGGCGGGTGTTTACGGAATGAACTTTCGATCCATGCCCGAACTCGCTTGGAGATGGGGCTATCCAGCCGTGCTTCTGTTCATGCTCGGGATAGCCGGGATCATTTATGTCTGGTTTCGAAAAAAGGGTTTTTTAAAATAGCACGCTGGCACTCATTGCAAGCAACAGCGATGCCTGACTGTTGAATCGAATACGCTATCCACCTGTGAAACATGGCAACCCGAGCCCGCAGTGTAGGTCACGTCGAAAGCATAGGCCTCACTCCCTAAATCATCATAAGTTTCGAGAGACGATGTCCGTTCGGCATTTCCTGAGGGGCGGGTGAAGGCGCCCAGTTCACATGCCATCATCCATTCGTCCATGCGACAAAGGCGGGCGCGGGGCGACCTATTTGCGCAATCCAGAATTGCTTCATTCCAGGAATTTGCTGGTCCCTGCGGAGCTGTCGAAATACAAAAGGCGCCGTCACCGGCAGTTCCCACGAGTGAGTAGTCAGGCGGGCAACTGGTTCGTCCACTCGTCAAGGTAAACGGAACCCAAGTCGTGCCGTCAAACCTGAGTAGCTGTCCAGCGGTCGGCTCCGTCAACGAAACTGGTTTGCCACGAATCCTTGCGACCGTGGGTGTGACGATCGAACCCGTTAAATCACCCGCGATATTTAACGCGGGGAGGTCGGCGGCCGCTAAAGCTGCCTGGCCGCTCGTAACCAGGCCCTTTGTGTCGACGGTCACTTTCACAAAAGTCTGTGCGCTAGCGTGCTTGTCCGCCAATGTGAGTTTGTTTGTGCCGTCAAAGGATAACGGCGCATTCGGAGCGACTGCCGTCCGGACGCGAGCATCGGTAAAGTACAAATTTGAATTTTCTGGAACGGCTGAAGTATCCAACAAGGCCCAAACTTTATCTCCACGGTAGTACTTGTTCGCGACGCTCATTGAGATCGCCGGCTCCTTACTCGCGAGCTGAGTCTGAACATTCGAAGTCACTCCTGTGAGGTATTGGGTTTCGCTAGGTACGGAGGGCACCCTGGAATCCACGTAGGCTTTTGTGCAGGCTTGATTGTTCAGGGTTGGGTCACCGGGAAGGAACAGCATTCCATTACTATCGAAATAGCTGAAAAGGGTGCCTCCCGTACTCCGCGTCTCAAAGAGATTCGCGGTCTGACCCGCGCTGCCTTGCACGACGAGTCCCTTCGCGCCGCCCGAGGTCGTGACGTGAACTTGCGCGGCGGGTGCGGCGGTGTTGATACCGAGGGCACCGCTCCCGGCATTGCGAGCACTGGATGACACCTGGACGAAATCCGCGGGTGCTTTTCCCCGAAGTGTTTCGGCCACCCAGGCTTGGGGCGCACTCGAGATCACTTGATCCGGAGAGAGCGTGACTCCATCCACGGTGATCCGGAGGTATCGCGGATCACCGGCGCTGGGAGTATAGCCCGACGGACATTGCGGACCGATTGCGATCGCTCCCCCACCGTTGTTAAAAATGTTTGCCATCGAAAAACCGAGATCTCCGCCCATTCTTTTCGTATCGCCGATTCCCGACCCCACCTGCGTCGAAAAAGCCCCTCCGGTCAGGTTCACCAGGTTTTGTTGTTCCTCATATAAAAGACAGCCGGAAGGAGAAAGAATTTTGAAATTCATCGCTACCGGGCCGGTAAGAGGGATGTCGCTCGCATCGAGAAGCTGTCCTTGTACGGAGAAACCCTGTGCGTTTTCCGCCGCTCTTACGGACGAGGTGACCAACAAAGCTGCAAGTACAACCAAAAAAGCTCTTGTCATCATTGGACACTTCCCACTTCAAGCGCACGCAAAGAAATTCCCGGACTGGCCGCGGCTTTTGAAGAAACCGGGCCGATCGAAATTTTGCCGTGAATTCCCCCTCCGCTTACTGCTCCGCCTCCGAGCCCAATCGGTACTTTCGGGTTCCCTTGAGGAATCGGGGGCGGGGGCGCGGCCGGAGTTCCGGAATCTTCGACATGCGAAGTGAGCGCGGCATTCTTGAGACTGCGAAAATCGATGTTGGCGTTAGGCGTCAAGAAGCAGCCACTCAGCCCTAATGGAATCGCGAGTATGGTAAGGAAAATATGCGGTTTCACTCCCGACGTACCTCTTTATTCAATAATATTTGGAATGTTCACGCGCGGCCAGAGTGTCGAAACGGACACAGAAAGCAGAATGCTTGCATTGCTTCGTAGCGCTGTCTTTTCGGATACACAACTGCTTGGGGAGCTTTGGCACGAAGGGTGCTTGGCAGTCGGCGTTCAGTCGGGACACACAACATTCAATGCGAGGACACCGTGTTTAAAAACTATCTTACCTTTCAGATTGCGCAGAGTTTCGATCGTTCCTGTCAGAGTGCCGAACTCGAGGGGAACACCAGGGAAAAGCTCATTCAAAGTTCACGGAAAATGCTCGAGCATTTTGCAAAGAGCCTTTCGGCGAAGGACGCTGGGGGCGAGTATAAAGAGCTTCTGCTTGCGGTGCTTTGCCTGAACGACTGCACGGACCTTCTCAAAGAACACGAAATCAGGATCTTCGAACTGGACGGAAGAATAGAAGTCCTCAGCCGCCGACTGGAGCAGCTCTGTGCCTCGGCATTCGCCGCCGCCGAGAAATCCGTTCGGGTGGGGCCCATGCCTCTCGCGAGCTAGGGCCTATTCGCCGACGTTTCTCGCAAGATATTTTGAAAAATCGGGTTTCGTCGGTTCATAGCCGTCCATCATCAACGGGGACGAAATAACGAAATCGGCGGTCGCGCGGTTGCAGGCGGTCGGAACATTATAGGCAACCGCAATGCGTAACAGCGCTTTGACGTCGACATCATGGGGCTGGGGCTGCATGGGGTCCCAGAAGAAGATCAGACAATCTATCTTTCCCTCCGAAACGAGCGCGCCGAGCTGCTGGTCCCCGCCGAGCGGACCTGATTTGAGTTTGGTAAGCCTGAAGCGCTTTTCGAGGCGTAACTTCTTCGTGAGGACGTCTTCCAGGAGCTTCCCGGTTGTTCCGGTGCATACGAGACAATGGTGCGACAGGGCTTTGAAATTGAATTCAGCCCATTCCAGGAGATCAGGTTTGCAGTTGTCGTGGGCCACGAGTGCGATCGTCTTTGTCAAAGGGCACCTTCTTTCAGAGACGATTATAGCAGACTCAGAGAACCGAACTCGAAAAGGCGAACGGGAATTTTACGGTCACCGCGCCACCTTTAGGCGACGGGAACAGAATGCGGCCCAGCTCGCCCAGAACGCAATTGTGCAAGGACGGGTGATTGAGCTCTGAGCGGACCACTTTCGTGCGGGTCGCCTTTCCGCCAGGCTCGATCGTCCACTGCAGAACGAGATTTCCGGCGATGCCGGCGTTGGTCAGCAAGGCCTTTTCATAGCAGTACTGAAATTTCTGCATGTGTTTCTCGAGCACTTTCAGCAACAAGCTTTCTGGAATCGATCCCTCTCCGCTCATCGAAAGGCCGCCGCCGGCGCCACCGAGGGCTGAGCCCATTCCGTCACCCGCGTTCGGGTCGTAAAGCGCGGCGAGCGAGACTTTTCCCTGGACGTCGTTCAGTGCTTTGCCTTTACCGCCCGCGCCGTAGCCGCCCTCGACGCCGGCCTTGGAGGTGATCAGCCGGGCGCTTTTCGTGTTAATCGCCGCAAAGCCTTTGCCGGTCTGGTTAGCGATTTTCGATAAGACCGAGCCGGCCCCGGCCTTGGCAAAAGTGGTCGTGGCGGCGCTGGTCGTTTGGTATTTCGTGTAAGGATTTTTGATCGTCGCTACCGCTGAACTCCGGGACGCGATGGTTTTCGGGCCGAGGGACAGAAATCCCAGCGATTTACTGAGCCGTGCCTGGTTTTGCACGGCCTGTACGTGCGCTTGACTGGGTGCGGGTGGCCGCGCGGGCGCGACGGGGGTGGCGGCTTTCGGGGGGGCCTTTGCAAGCGCGGGCGCTTTGGGGGCGGGAGCGGCTTTTTGGGCTACCGGCGGTTTCTTGGGTCCGGCCTTCACGACCTTCTTCTCAGGCGTCTTCTTCTTGGGCGTCGGTTTCTTTGGTTCGGGAGGTTTCGCCTTCGCGAGTTCTGGCTTGGGGTCCTCTTTTTTCGGTTTCGGGGGCGGAGGAAGCTTTCGCAATTGTACGACGGCGAGCGGAGTTTCCTCGACCGGTGGTTCCGGGGGCACCGGCTTCGGAATGACGTTGATCCACGTCAGAAAGACAAAAATCGCGAAGCTCGTCACCAAGGACTTCGCGGTACGCTGGAAAAGGAGCGATTCCCGATCGCGGTCAAAGAAGGGGATTTCAGCGACTTCCGGGGCTTCCGCGGGGAGCGGGGTCTTGCCGATCCGCCACCAGTTATTTCCCGACCGGACCACGATGCTGAGTCCCTCGTCGAGGTTGAATGTTCGGACGAGGCCTGGCTTGAGGGATTCAGGCGGGGCGCCGTGCGGATCGCCTTCGATCGAAACGGTAAGATCGCCTGCGAGCGCGTGAATCTGAACGGCGTTCCCCGTACGCATGAAGCGCGCGACGCGATTGGACCCGACGCGGGCCTGTCCGGAATTCCGGAATGGTTCGAAGTTCAGGAAAACATCCGCGCGCCCTGAAGAAAAAAAGTAGTCGGCGTGTTTCCGTTCAGGGTCGAGATTTGTTCCGGCGATAAAGGCGGGGCGGGCCCGTCGGGCACGCTTGATCCTGATCTGCAAGCCGAGGATATCAATCGGGCTGCCCGTCTCGATCAGATCTTCCGAGATCGAAAGCGGCAGGCGATTCGCGTCACGGCCGGATATCTGAACCGCCCCTTCTTCCGTTTTTTCCAGAAAAAGAGTGGCCGGATGATTGAGGGGCAGGCTCTCCTCGCCCTCCCAGATTCTTCTGTGCTTCCGGTTCTTGGCCGAAACGGTAACCAGATAATAGCCCGACATCAGTCGCTCCCCACGACAACGAGTTGCAGGTCACCGTATCCCGCGCTCGCCGCTGAATTCATGACCGTCCGGACCGTCGAATAGGGCGCGTCCTCGTGAGCGAGCACTACGACGTGCGTTGTCGAATGCCCGGCGGCGGCCGTGGTTCGAACTTTGACCAAGGCTTCGATGATCGTGAACGAAACCGGATTGACGAGTGCGGTTTTCGATTCCGCGAGCTGTTCAGGCGCTATTTCGAAATTGTGGACGCGTAAGACCGGTTTCGTGTCGAGAAGAATCGTTTCGGGGAGAATCTCGATTTTCACGGCCTCTTTCATCTGGCTCTGGTTCATTCTGACGACTTGAGGGAGCACCATCCCCTGCGAAGGCGTGATCGTGGTGATTCCCGTCGCAAAGGTCTTCAAAAGAAAAATCAGGATGATGGTGAAAATATCGGCCATCGAGGTAATCTGGAGCGCCATCTCTTCTTTCTGGTCATCCGAGCTGAGAAATCGCTTTAGAACTTTGCTGCGCATCAGAGCTCCCGATTATTCCCCGACAAACACCCTTGGCATGACCCGCTTCAATTCCTCGACTGCCCGGACCACATATTTGTATTTCAGCCTTGGTTCCGCCTTGATGTTGACCTCGCCAAGCGCCGGAATTCTCGTCTTGATGTTTGATATGGTTTCGTTCAGTTTGGCGAGATCCCATTCGGGCTTTCCGCTCTTCGGGACGAGGGCCGCGATCGGGATAATCACCGATTGTGGTCCGTTCAAGATGACCTTGATGTCCCGGGTGGTGAAAAGTTCCACGTAAACGGACGGAGGGGGTTCGGAGCTGACGACTTCAGACGGTTCTTCGGACGTAGTGGCCACCGCGACATCAAGCGTGCTCAAGGAAATGAAGGACGCCGATACGAGCAGGTAGGTGATCAGAACGGTGAAGCAATCGATGATCGGAGCCAGGTTGATTTCGAAATCCTGGTCATTGTCATCCGCGCTCATCGCGCTCATATCACTCTCCGTTTGGCCGGAGTTGCCGGGGGCGCGTAATCCGGATCCGAAACGATAATGTCGCGTTGTCTGAGGATCTCGAGGGTTCGGATTACGGTTCTGTCGATTTCAGATTTCATGCGATTGGTTCTGTTCATGAGAAAGCTGAAAATAACCATGCAGGGGACGGCAACGCTCAAACCCCAAAGAGTGTGATTCATTGCCGTCGAAATCCCTTGCGCCAAAAGCGCGGAACGGGCCTGCGGGTTCGCGCTGCTGACGGCTTCGAAGGATTGAATCAGGCCGAGAATGGTTCCGATCAAACCGAGCAATGTTGAAACGTTGGCGATCATCGAAAGATAGGGCGTTCGTGCTTTGATTCGGTCAAGTTCGATTCCCGCGGCGACGAGGAGCCCGTGTTCCACGATCTCCTGCGGCTGATGGGCCCGCATCAGTCCTTCTTTTACCACTCGCGCGACGGGTTTGTTCTCGTAGCGTTCGCAGAAACTGATGCCTTCATTGAGCCGATCTTGATCAGCGAGCGAGCGGATCTTTTCCAGAAATTTGGCTGTCGCCAAAGGATACCGCATGTACAAGGAAACGGTTCGTTCGAGGAAAATCGAGATTGCCACTAGACCACAAAGAATAATCGGGATCAGATGACCCAGATTATTCATCATGAATTCGATCATTGGAGTCTCCTGGGACTTTCGCTGTTAAATTAGTACGAAGTCTTCAGTACTTCCTGTCGGAAGTTTTCCCGGATTTCTCCAAATTTTATTGTTTCTTTTTCCTCTTTAAGGACGAACATCATCGAAAGATTGCGACTTTGTCCGTGAACTTTCAGGACTTTTTCGCCCTGGCTACTCGGCTCTGACCTGATCGCCGAGGCTGGGGCGCGTAGTCTGGCAGTTTGCGTATATTTTTGAGCTCTTTTGGCCTGAACTGGCTTGGCTTGTGCCGGTTTTCTCGCTTGTTTTTTTTGGGCGGACACCGGACGCGCGGGTCGCGAGCGGCGCGCTTTTGCAGCCCAAGCGTCTTCGGTCACTCCCAATCCAAAAGCGATGAGGAGCAAGAATGAGAAAATCGTGAGTTGAGAGGATTTGGCCACGTTGCGTAAAAATGCAAGTCTTGGACCGCGCAAGTATTTACTTCTAATCGATTCTAAAGGCATCTTAAGCTTTTGGGGTGATCTCGAGGTGTTGAGTGGTTAGACACTGTTGATGAATTGTGCGCCGATTTTTGTCCCAAAGGCAGAACGGTGCTGGTTTCAAAAAATGCTCGACAGGCTTGGGTTTGCCTCATAAACTATTTTCCTGTGAAAACAAATATTTGCGGTTTTCGTTCGGCCCTGATCCTGGTGCCATTTCTTACTTTTCTGGTGATCGAAGCCAAAGCGGCCCAAGTCGTGGATATTGCTCCGAGTCCCATGGACGGGGTGAACATTGAGGCCGTTGAGACGTACCCGAGTTTTCGTGAACATGGTCTGGGG
>DATDSK010000006.1:0-13078 GCA_035291325.1 Bdellovibrionota bacterium
GCGCCTTACGAGCTTTCGGATGCGATTCTCCGAATTATCGGGCCGCTTTGGGGCCGTCGGGCGGCGAGCGCTTCCGCGCCGGCTGACCTGGCGATAGAGCCGTTCTTCATTTCTGTTTTCGCGAACGAACTTTGTGATCCCCTTCCGCCGGATGTGCTGGTCTCGAGCCGCGATCGGAGTCTGATTGATTTCGAGCGCGCATTGTTTGAATCCGGCTGGGCGGTTTTTTTCGCCCTTCATCTCGGGTACTCCGACCTCGCGTTTTTGAACGAATTGCGCATCAGAATTCTGGAGAGGTCTGTTAATGGGACGCCTGTCGGGCAAAACGATGACGGCGAACTGGACGAAATTATCGCGCTTGCGTCGGAGTCTCTCGCCGCAAAGGGCCTTCATGCCCTGAGTTGGACATACTTTTCTGCGCGCCCAGAGCGTGTTTCGCAAAAAATAGCGAGCCGCATGAAGCGGATCGCGACTGAGTTTGTCGGTTCGAGCGCGGACTTCGCCACGATCTTCGGCGAAAAGGGGTTTGCGCATGTTTAAATTCGGCGCGCGACCCCCGAGATCGCTCGAGAGTTATGGCGTAGCCGGCGTTCTTGGCGAAGAGTGCCAGGTCTTTTACGAGAATTTGTTCAGCACGCGGCATATCGGGCGTGTTTCAGACCTCTTGTGCGCAAAACTTCGGGAAACCGGTTTAGACGAGCTGAGGCTCAGATCTGTTTTGTCGCTGGTTATTTTCGAGGCGTACCGGAAGCAAACAGATCAACAGGGCAAGCTCAAACAGGCACTCGTAATAGAATGCGGAATTGACAAGGAGAAGCTTGCGATCGGAGTCGCCTTCGTCGATGTCCAGGGGCGGATCCGCAAAGAAGGCATGGGCGCACGGATGGCCGCACAAAGTCCCGAGGGCACGTTCGAGGAGATGCTCCGGACGGTTCACTCGCACGCCGATGTCGCCGTCCTGAAAATCGAGCCAGAGCAAAGGAAGTTCGAGATCATTTCGATCCTGGGACTTCCCGGCAAGCTTTCCGCGGGTGAAACGAAAGTACCGCTGGAGATCATTCAGTTGAAGAAAGGCTCGGTTCAGGAGACACCCAAAGCCGGTTCCTATACCGAACTGGGTGATCTGGATTACCCCGCCCTTCTCCGCGAGGAAAGCCCGGCCAAAGCGCTTCCAGAGGCGCGTACCGGGGAGATCCTCGCGAAGGGGTGCACCGATCTCAAGGAACTTGAAGACGCCATACGCGTTCAATCCGCGCTCCCTGTCAAAAGTGAAGATCGCATCGTTGTCTCTGGCGAAACAGCGCAACAGGAAGCGACGGTGCTTGTTAAAGGCTCCGCGGCTGGCGCAAGCGATGAGGAAGTGATTCGCGTTACGGGCGGTTCTGCTCAGGTTCTCGATGAAACGGTGTTGAAAGTTCCTGGAACGCCTCAGGGCCCCCAGGGTAATGAGAGCGAAACGGAGCTTCGCGATCAGATCAGGACGCTTCAGGAGAAGATTGCCGAACAAGAGAAGCAAATCGTCGCTTTTCAGAGCGGCGGAGACGATTCCAAACAGAAGGTCGGCGGTTCCCGGCTGTTTGGGCTGTTCCGGAAAGCTTGGCCCTTCCGCAGGAAGAAGACCGAAGAGACGCTCGAAAACAGCCCGGCGGCGGCGCAGGATACAGTCGGGGAACCCTCCATGTTGCAGCCGGATTCCGGGGCGGTCACGGTGCCCGCGGAAGAGAATGCCGCTCCCATTACCGACAGCCTGGTGAAGGAAATCAACGAGGGAGATCTCCACAGGACGATCAATAAGGCGGTAAACGAATCGAAGGAAATGAAGCGCGAGATCGGAAGTGAGCGCGCTCAACGTTGGGTCGATGGCCTGATGGGTGAACTCGTCACAGAGAAGGCGAGGATACAGGACCTGGCCAAAAAGATTTCGACGTCGATGAGACACAAGGAGATCCAGTTCAGGAACAAGGAGCGGGCGCTCGGAGAGGAATTAAGGCGCCGTCAGGACGCTCTCGTTCAGAGAGATGCCACGATCGCGAGACTAAAGGATCAGCTCTCCGAGATCACCATGACACTCGAACGCAGCAAATCGGCATCAAAGGGCGCCGTGGAAACAAACCACTACAAGCACAAGTACGCGATGGTGCAGAAGATGCTCGTCTCCCTAAAAGAGGAAAACGGAGCTTTGCGGTCGCGAGTTGATGATTTCCGCTCGAAATTGCTCGCGGCCCAGCAACCGAAATCGGGAATGGGCAGCAGCGAAGCAGAGGCCGCGGCCCTGAGGTTGAAGTTGGAGCGGGTGACCCGGCAGTGCGAGGAATTCAAAAAATCGAACCAACAGCTCGGGGAGAAACTCGCCGAAACGAAAAAGGACAGGAACCAGAATGGCGGCAATATCGAGGACCTGAAAAAGAAACTCGAGGCCGCGATGAGACTGGCTACTTCAAACGCAAAGGATGCCGAGCAGCTTCAGCTCAAGCTTGAGGAAGCGCAGCGCGAGGAAGCACGTTTGAAGATGGAGTTGAACCGGGCCCAGACCGAGCTGCGCATGAAGGGCACCTCCGGGAAAACGAATCCACCCCAAGCGGCGTGAGAAAAAAGACGTTGATGCCCACGTTTTCCCTCATGGAATTACAATAACGCCTTTCGAGTTGTCTAAAGTAACGGAATAATTTAAGAATCATCTTAGTGCTCGCGTGGTGGAATTGGTAGACACGCTGGTCTTAGAAGCCAGTGGGTTATCCCTTCGCGGTTCGAGTCCGCGCGCGAGCACCAAAGTTTCAGGGCTTCTTCTGAAGTTCCGCTTCGCAGGAGCTCAGGTCAATCTCGGTAACCTCCGGACCGGCCGGATCGGAGAGGTCTTCAAATAACGAACTTCCAGCTCCTGGCTTTACTTGGAACAGATATCCAGTGCGTTCCATTGAGGCGGCGCGAAGACCTACTCGCGTCTGCCCGCTTTCCGAGTAGCTGAACCAGCCCCAGCCTCGATCATCGCTCGAGTAAAAGGCGAGGGCGAACCACTGAGTCTGCCACTGAATCGCGACGGCAGGGTTCGTTACCCTCATGACGTAAACGGCCGTCGACGGATCCATTGCGCCGTCACTGTCGGCTCGAAGTCCGGGTCCGCGCCATTCCGCGACTCGGGTGCCCGGGCCGCCCAGGTGATAGCCCATTGCCTGTTCAAGACAGACTGCCGCCGCTCCCGCCTTGTGGAGCAGAATGGGGCGGGCAATCGGGGGATTGTCCCTGGCCTGGGTTTGCGACGATAGCAGTAAAAATATGGCCGCTATGGGCCAAACTGAAAGCCAATTCATGAGGGTCATTCTAACGCAAAGGCCGGTATCAAAGCTAACTCCAAGACGCGAGAATTCGCTTTTTACGGGCGTTTTGGTTATATCGGATCGATGAAGACGAAGGCCCCGATTCAAAAGTCGGGCGGCATCTCTGGCGATATTCACGAGCGTGCTTCGCGGATCGTCAAAATTCTCGAAGCGGAGTACCCGGAGGCACGGTGTTCTCTCGATTTCAAGAATCCGTATGAACTGCTGGTCGCGACCATCCTTTCGTCGCAGTGCACGGACGCTCGTGTGAATAAAGTTACGCCCACGTTGTTCAAAAAATTGGGGACCCCGCGAGCAATGGCACGAGCGCGCCATGAAGAAATAGAAAAGCTGATTCAGTCCACGGGGTTTTATAAAAACAAAGCCGCGGCGCTGAAAGAATCCGCTCAGGTCATCGTGGAAAAGCATCGCGGAAACGTTCCGTCCACGCTCGAGGAACTGACCAAACTTCGTGGCGTGGGCAGGAAGACCGCCAACGTGGTCCTCGGGAACGCTTTCGGAGTTCCGGGCATACCCGTGGACACGCATGTCGGCCGCGTTGCATTCCGGTTGGGCTTGACCGCGTTCAAGGATCCCGAAAAAATCGAACGGGACCTGATGCGGGTGGTCCCGAAACGAAAATGGACGCATCTGTCCCATCTTCTGATCTCGCATGGACGGGTAATCTGCACCGCGAGAAAGGCATATTGCGAGAAATGCCCGGTTACGGGCCTCTGCCCGAAAACCGGCGTTCGTTAGGCCGGGATCAGGCGGCCGAAATGGTGGCTTCTTCCACGTGGTTGTCGGGCAGAGCTTCTTTCAGAACTTCATCGACCGTCTCGACGAAGACAAACTTGAGCTGATTTCTCGCGTCTTGCGGGACATCCACGAGGTCCTGCTCATTCTTCTTCGGGAGAATAACCGTGCTCAACCCGCCCCGAGCCGCCGCGATCACTTTCTCCTTGATGCCCCCGACGGGGAGAATCGCGCCGCGAAGAGTGATCTCACCGGTCATTCCGATTTTGCTTTCGACGGAACGGCCCAGCAGCAGCGAGACGAGCGAAACAAGGATGGTCACTCCCGCCGAGGGGCCGTCTTTCGGGATGGCGCCTGCGGGAACGTGTACGTGAATGTCGTGCGTGGAGAAATCGAAACTCCGGTAATCGAATCCGGCTGAACTCGTCCTGGCGATACTCAGCGCGATCTGCGCGGATTCTTTCATGACGTCCCCGAGTTGACCGGTCAGGGTGAGATTCCCGCGTCCCGGCATCGCCGTCGCTTCGACGAAAAGGAGATCGCCACCCTGGGGTGTCCATGCGAGCCCGGTCGTTACACCGGGTTTGATGACCCGTTCAGCCAGTTCGGGGAAAAATCGCTCCGGTCCGAGAAATTTGCGGAGCTGATCCGGAGCGAGTGAAATTTGTGTCGTTGGACCGTGCAGGATCACTTCTTCGGCAACCGCGCGAAAGAGAGCCGCGATCTTTCTGTTGAGTTCGCGAACTCCTGCCTCCCGCGTGTAATGACTCGCGATCCGTTCAATCGTTTCCTCGGGAAACGAGACCCATTCGGGTTTGAGCCCGTGTTCCTGCAGGAGTCTCGGGATCAGATAGCGTTTCGCTATGTGGAGTTTTTCCTGCGACGTGTAACCGTTCATTTCAATGATTTCCATTCTGTCCCGGAGAGCAGGAGGAATCGGGTCGATCACGTTCGCGGTGCAAATGAAGAAAACGTCCGAAAGATCAAACGGCACGTCCAAATAGTGGTCGGTGAAACTCTTGTTTTGTTCGGGGTCGAGGACTTCGAGCATGGCGGCCGAAGGATCGCCGTGGAAATCGGCCCTGAGTTTATCGATTTCGTCGAGCATCATCAGGGGGTTTTTCGTGCCCACTCGTTTTATGCTCTGGACGATTCTACCGGGCATCGCGCCGACATACGTTCTCCGATGGCCCCGGATTTCCGCTTCATCCCGGACACCGCCTAGCGAAGTTCTGATGAACTTGCGTCCGAGTGCGCGCGCGATCGAAGCACCGACTGACGTTTTGCCGACACCGGGAGGGCCAACCAGGCATAGAATGGGGCCGTGCAGGTCATTTTTCAGTTTCGCGACGGAGAGAAATTGCGTGATTCTCCGCTTTACGTTTTCGAGGCCGTAGTGGTCTTCATCGAGAATCACGCGCGCGCGAGGAACGTCGATCCGACTCTCCGTCCTTTTTGTCCACGGCAGCGAAGCGAGCCATTCGAGGTAAGTTCGGATAACGTGGTATTCGGCCGAAGCGGAAGGGAGGTTTTTGATGCGGTTCAGTTCATCCTGGGCTTGTTTCATCGCATCTTCGGGCAGCTGAGCTTCCCGGATTTTCTGCTGAAGGTCGTCTGCCGTTTCTTCCTCGGCGGCTTCGCCGAGTTCCGATCGGATCGTTCTGAGCTGCTCTCGCAGAAGCGCTTCGCGTTGTGCTTTGTTGATTCTTTCGGACATTTTGTCGCGGATTTCACGTTGCACATTGAGGACTTCACGTTCTTTGCGCATGTAGCTCAGCAGCATCTCCATCCGCTGCTCGACGAGTACGGTTTCCAGTAATTCCTGCTTTTGAGTCAAGGTGAGGTTCAAGTAAGCGGCGCAGACATTCGTCAGGTATCCCGAATCGTCGACTTGCTCCACGAGGCGGATCAGGGGTTCCATTGAACCGGGCAGGAGTTCGAGGATCTCGCGTGTCAATTCTTTAAGGTTGTTAAAAAGTGCTTCATTGCGGATCGAGTCGCCTGAATGGATATCTGCAACGGGTTCTCCGCGCGTGGAAAGAAAACCGCGGGGATCTGGAGTAAATTCCGCGAGGCGGTATCGGCTCAGACCGGTGACCACGATCTGTTTAGCGCCTGCTTCGGACGACACAACGCTTTCTATCTTGCAGAGCGTCCCGACTTGATAGAGATCTCCCGGGTCCGGGTCACCGGCCGTCAGAAGCCTCTGAGCCGCGATGATGATTAAATTATCCGCCCCTTCAGCTTCTTCGAGCGCTCGTATGCTCCGTCCGCGGCCCACAACTAGTGGCATCGAAATCGCCGGAAAGAGAACCGTGTTTCGGATCGGCAGGACTGGAAGAACGGCAGGCATATGTGCAGTAGTCGCCATGCCCTGAAAATGAGCAATTCATGCGCCGTTTTTTTGAGCGGTTCGTTGCCGTTCCGTAAATAAGGTAAAAAAGTCCTTAAAAGACTCAGACCATGGGATGTGCTTTTTTCTTATTCGCTTTTTTGCTGCGTTCAACGGCCACTTTGTGACCTTTCGGGGCTGTACCCGTCCGGTAGGCGGTTGCTTTGTCGCGGCGGATCTTTCGGTGTTTTACGCTGAGTCTCTTGGCCATACTCGCTCCTTGTTCAAATTCGTCTAGCACCTTGTTCCGTGAGTTTCTAGAGATTTCACCTCTTTGAAGGGTTTCGGGCTGCGATTTCGTTGACAAAGCCGCTCAGGTAGCGCTAATCGTCTTTGTTTCATTGGGGCCGCAAAGGAGAACGGTATGTCAACGATTCTGCATCGACTTGCCAAGTGGGCCGAGGAAAGCCCGGAGTCTCCAGCGCAACGCTACAAAAAGCGGGGCGTTTGGAAGACGATTACCGCCGGGGAGTTCTGGGATCGTGTTTATTATCTCGCCCTTTTTCTCGAATCTCGCGGGTTCGGTCCCGAAGACATCAGTTGCATCCTTTCACCTAATTGCCCCCAATGGGTTCATCTCGATCTTGCGGCCATGCTGGCCGGTGGCAAATCGGCCGGCCTGTATCCGAATTCCAATCCGAAAGACATCGCTTACATTCTGAAGCAAACCGGGGCCAAGGTTCTCTCCGTTCGTAACGCTGATTATTTCAAGAAGGTTCTTGAAGATCCCGAGGCCGGACGCTTTTTGGAAAGCGTTGAACTGATCATCACGTTCGATAAAGACCCGTCAATTTCACCCAAGGCAGTGACATACAAGTCGGCTTTGGAAGAGGGACGCGCGTTGGCCGCCCGGCACTCCGAAGCCGAAGGCCGTAAACGGCCGCAGGCATATCTCGACCGCATTGACCCTCATGCCGAGGCTTTCGTTATTTTCACATCCGGAACCACCGGCAATCCCAAAGGTGCACTGCTTTCGCACGACAATCTCGTTTTCACCTCTGATGTGATTGCCCGGGGTTGGCGGCTTCCGATGGGCCCCGGAGAAGAGCTTTTCTCGTTTCTTCCGCTTTGCCACATCGCGGAGAAGCTCCACAGCGAGGGAGTCGGGATCTCGCGAAGATATGCGGTGAGTTTCTGCACGAAATTCGACAACGTTTCGACCGAACTCGTCGAAGTTCAACCGACGCTTCTGCTTTCAGTTCCCAGACTCTGGGAAAAGATGGTGGAAGGCGTGATGAACAAGATAAAGAAAGCCCCGCTCGTCAGGAAGAACCTGGGGCTCTGGGCTCTTGATGTGGGCGCGCGGGTCGCGGAGGCAAAATTTTCGGGTGTGCTTCCTAACCCGGTCGATCTCGTACAGCTCAAGATCGCTGACCGGCTTGTCCTTTCAAAAATAAGGCAGGCGCTCGGATTGGAACGGGCGAAAGTGATCGCCTCCGGCGCGGCCGCGCTGCCTCCGTATGTTTCAAAATGGTTCAGGCGCCTGGGTCTCGAGGTTCTCGATACCTTGGGTCAGACCGAATCAACGGGGATTATTTGCATGAGTGAACCCGGAGTGGAGTCGGCCGGAACCGTAGGAAGGCCCGCTCCCGGAATCGAGGTCAAAATAGCCGATGATGGCGAAATCCTGACCCGTGGAAGACAGGTTTTCAAAGCCTATTTCAAGGATCCTGCCGCGACCGAACAGGCCCTTGAAGGAGGCTGGCTCCACACCGGCGATACCGGCGAAATAACCGATCGCGGTCTCATCTGCGTTCGGGGGCGAAAAAAGGACGTCCTCAAGACCTCCGGGGGCAAGATGGTCGCGCCGCTCCCGATCGAGGAAATGATCAAGACTTCACCGATCATCAGTCAGGTGTGTATGGTAGGTGACGGCCGTAAGTACTTGAGCGCGCTCATCACGCTGAAAGAGACAACGCTTTCGGAGTTGCGGTCACGCTTCGGAACACCCGCCGGCCCAATCATCGAAAATCGAGAGATTCTGTCGCAAGTTCGAAAGCAGATCGACAAGGTGAACGGCAAGCTGGCGACCTATGAGCAGATCAAGCGCTTTGCGGTTTTATCAAAGGAATTTTCGATCGAAGAGGGAGAGATGACCCCGACGATGAAGATGAAACGTTCGGTTATCGAGAACCATTTTCAGAAGATCATCGATGACCTCTATTCAAAATCCGACAATTCAGATGAGAGGCTTTAAACTCGCTTCTGCGGGGCGGTTTTCAAGAAGCGCAGGGTTTTGTAGTTTTCCTCAGCCCATCTCAGGCCCCAGTCTGATTTGAAGAGGATCACGGGCAGTCCGTCGCGGTCCTCGAGGCAGCGGCTATCCTCGCGGCGTTCGAAATAATCTGGATCGAGACCCGTGCCCTCCACCCAGCGCGCATGAATGTACGGCAGTTTTTCTATCTTCGCGTCCACGCCATATTCGGATTTGAGCCTGAACTGGAGCACTTCGAATTGCAGCGCGCCGACCGCGCCCAAAATGGGGTCCTTGTCACCGAGCCCGCGCTGGCTGTAAACCTGAACGACGCCTTCTTCGGAGAGCTGATCGAGCCCCTTTTTCAGCTGCTTTCGTTTCATCGGATCCAGGATCATGACGTTCGCGAAATGCTCGGGAGAGAATCGAGGCACGCCCTCATATTCAAACGATTTCCCGGAACAAAGAGTGTCTCCGATCCGGAGGTCTCCGGTCGTATCGAGCATCCCGACGATATCGCCGGGCCAGGCTTCCTCGACAATGACGCGCTCCTGCGCGAAAAATTGAAGCGGCTTGGAAAGTTTGTATTCTTTTTTGAGACGGGCGTGAGTGGCGCTCATGTTTCGAATGAATTTACCTGAGCAGATTCTCATGAAGGCGACGCGGTCCCTGTGTGCGGGGTCCATGTTTGCCTGAATTTTGAAAACGAAGCCCGAGAACCTGGTGTCCGTCGGCGCGACCATTCCGGAGGTGGTTTTGCGGGCCATGGGGGCCGGTGCGATCTCGATAAAACGATCGAGAAACCGTTGCACGCCGAAGTTGTTCATGGCGCTTCCGAAAAAGACGGGCGTCAGCTGCCCCGCCAGGATTTTCTGGAGATCAAACGAATCTCCGGCGAGGTCGATCAGTTCCAGTTCGGATTTGAGCTGGTTGTGAAGCTCGCGGCCTTCATCGACGTCGTTTCTGGGGCCGGCCATCAATTCCGAGAATACGGGATCGTCGATTCCCGTCACCTTGCGCGGCTCAAGGCGCCCCTTGACGTTCGCTTCGCCCTCCGTCTGGAATATGAGAACCTCGTGGCTTTGGCGGTCGTAAACGCCGCGGAATCGATCACCCATTCCAATGGGCCAAGTCATGGGACAAGAACGAATCCCGAGGACTTTCTCGAGCTCGTCCAAAAGATCGAGAGCATCGCGGCTCGGCCGGTCCAGTTTGTTCATGAAGGTGAAAATCGGAATTCCGCGCATCCGGCACACCTCGAAGAGCTTGCGCGTCTGAGGCTCGACACCTTTGGTAGCGTCGATCAGCATCACGGCGGCGTCGGCGGCGGTCAGGGTTCTATATGTGTCTTCAGAGAAATCCTTGTGGCCTGGAGTATCCAGAAGATTGATTTGAACGTCTGAGTATTCGAACTGGAGAACGCTCGAACTGATCGAAATCCCGCGTTGCTTCTCGATTTCCATCCAATCGGAAGTCGTGTGGCGCTGATTGGCCTTCGCGCGAACGGCGCCAGCCAGATGAATGGCGCCTCCGTAAAGCAGGAGCTTTTCGGTCAAAGTGGTTTTGCCGGCATCCGGATGCGATATAATGGCGAAAGTGCGACGCCGGGCAACTTCTCGTTCCAATGACATTTCTACGCTATGCACCAAAATTCAAAATTAATCAAAGCTAATCAGAGCTTAGCTATATCCCGGAGTGTATATTGTTAATCTGCTCAGAGTCGGGTCACGGGCTGCCGAAGAGTATTTGAGCGTAGGGATCGGGTATAGCAGAGAGAGAGACTTATGAAAGCCGCTATGATCGCGCTGGTGGTCCGTCGCGAAGGCGAAGCTCTGTCACTGCTGGACACCTTGTCTGATGATCGCGAAATCGCCCTTCTCGAGTCGGCTTGTGATGAAGGACTCAGCGATCCTCTCCAGAACATTTATGACCGGCGTCAACGCCAGGTTCAAGAGGACAATGAATTCGGTGATTACGTTGAGGAATTACTAAGCCAGCCCTTTTTGCGACCAGAAATCCGGGAACATGGAGTTCAGTGGCTGAAATCTAAAATCCGGATCGAGGAATATCAGAAGACAGAAGTCGAGGCTGCCAAAACGATTGCTGATTTCGCTTATAGAATGTTTCTCGAGAACCCCAAAATGACTGACTTTTCACTTACCGGAAGCGCGACCATCATCCGAGTCCGCGTCTTTGTATTGGGAAATGAAAAGGCCGTCGCGCCACAATCCAACGCTGCTTAGATTCTTGATAAAAACCTGCCATTTTCTTGCAAGACTATTGCTTGATTAATCAGAAATACCAGGATATCTGACCCCCACGGTAAACTTACGCTGAATGCATTAACACTTGGGGGAAGAATGAGGCTTCGGTTTGTTTCTGCGATTTTCTTTGTGCTTCTGTTCGTACACACAGGCTGGACAGCGACAAGCTGGGCCGATGATGTTGTTCCGCCGTGCTTGTCCTACGGGCGCGATTTGCCGATCAACAATCAGCAAGTTCTGCATTGGAAGCGCACCACGCCCAATCAATTTCGTGAGCGCGCGCATGTTTTCGGAACTGTCGTTCAGGTGTTTCCGGACCGGAACGGCCACGAGCACTTTGTCATCAATATCGGCAAGCACGGCGAGGATACTATCGAAGTTATTTATAACCAGGACTTCGGCCCGATACCGGATCCGCGAATCGGGATGACGGTTGAAGCTTGCGGAGATTACATTACATCAACGGCCCGCTCCGGCCCGTACCCGGCTTCTCCGGTTGGCGCGATCATCCATTGGGTGCATGCGAATCCATCCGGACGGGGTCACGACCCCGGGTTCGTGGTTGTTGACGGCAAACTCTGCGGACAGGACGCGGAAGGCGCTGGCCCCCGGCCTCGTCCCCGGCCGCCGAGGCGGCATCGCTAGCCGCTAAAGGCTTTGTGAATGAAGACTCATTCACGGCTGCTTTCCACAGCCGATGAAATCAAAGCTCTGGCAGATGCCCTGAAGGGCCGCGAGACCATTGCCTTTGATACTGAATTCATTCGCGAGCAGACGTTTTTTCCGATCGTCGAAATCATCCAGGTCGCCACGAGCGAGGAGTCATGGCTCGTTGACGCGAAAGCGTTCAAGAGGGGCTTTGCGCACGGGCCAGATGGTTCCTTTGATCCTGGCATACAGCCTCTTCTTGATGTTTTTCAGGACCCCGCTGTTTTGAAAATTGTCCACGCGGCGCAGGGTGATCAGGAGTGTTTGTATACCAGCTTCAAAATCGTCGCGTCTCCGATCCTGGATACCGCGGTCGCGGCCTCGCTTTGCGGCTATGGAGAAGGTGTTGGACTCGGAAAGCTCCTGAAGTCGGTGCTTGGTGTTATGATCAAGAAGGGACATGCGCGAACGAATTGGGCGATCAGGCCCCTTCCTGAGCAGCTTTTGGAATACGCCCTCGCTGACGTCGAGCACCTCGTTGCCTTGGGGCAGCGTCTTCTGGAGCAATTGGATGAACTCGGGCGCCGGACGTGGGGGCTCGAGCTTTCGGCAAAATGGAGCGATCCATCGCTTTACGAGATGGATGCGCACGGCTTGGCGATGCGTTTAAGCCGTGGAGCCCATCTGGACAAACGCGCGCATTCGGCGCTCGTCGAACTGGTCGGCTGGCGCGAGCAGCGCGTACGGCAGCTGAACGTACCTCGCCGTTGGGTGGCCGATGATGCTGTTTTAATGGACTTGGCGAGGGTACGTCCGAAAGATATCGAACACCTGTCGACTTTCAGAGGCTTGAATAAAGGAGAGTTGAAGCACAGCGGGGAGCTGATTCTTTCCGCGCTCAAGCGGGCGTCCGAAGTCGGAGATTCCGGTTTTCGGGATAGCACCCGGCCGGATATTCCGTCTTCATCAGAAAGCCAGGTGCTCGATCTCCTTCGCTGTTATCTCGGAATTCTCGCTGATCAACATAAAATCGCCTTGAAGCATCTCACGACCGTTACACAACTTCTTCCGCTTCTCCGGGCACCGCTTGATAAACCCGAGGACTTGATCAAAGCCGGCGTTCTGAATGAACACGCGGCAAAGCTGGTCGGTGATGAATTGCTTCATTTCGTAAAAGGAAAGCGCGCGCTTTCAATCAGCAACCGCGAGGTTTCAGTGGTTGAACTGAAAGGTTCGGGGTAAGTAGATTTAGTAACGGGGGACGGGGAAAATTATGGGATCAGTTAACGCAAAAACAGCGACTTTATCTGATGTCAGGGGAACCTATTCGGTCGAGTTCAGGAGACGCCGCGCGTTGAACTGGCTGACACTCGGGTTGACCTACTCAGTGATGTACATGGGCAGGTACAATCTTTCGTTCGCGAACAAGTCCCTCTCTACCGAATATGGATGGGACAAGGCGCAGATCGGAATGATTATCACGCCGGCCCTGCTGATTTACGGGCTATCC
>DATDSK010000007.1:0-10695 GCA_035291325.1 Bdellovibrionota bacterium
GATCACGAACTTGCGCCGGAGCGAGAACCGGATCGCCGCTTCATAGCTTTCGGTAAGCCGGTCCTGGAAGCGATCAAAACCGACGAGCACACGCCCCAAGGTGCGATCCACGAAGTTTTTTCCATGCCCGAAACCGCGAGCATTTCCGACAAAGTAAGCTGAGAGCATCGGAGCCATGGTCATCGCGTCAAAGAGACTGATTGCCATTGCGAAGCAAACGGTCAATCCGAACTCCCGGAAAAACTGACCGACGACTCCCTGAAGGAATCCGATCGAGCCGAAAACCGCGACCACCGTAAGCGTCGTCGCGATCACGGCCAGGGTAACTTCCTTCGTTCCCTGAATCGCGGCTTTGGTCGGCTCCTCTCCCATCTCGGTATGACGGAAAATGTTTTCCCGAACGACGATCGCGTCGTCGATCAAGAGCCCGACGGCAAGACTCAACGCGAGCAGCGTCATCACGTTGACCGTGAAGCCCGCCGCCGCCATCAGAAGGAAGGCTCCGAGGAGTGAGTTTGGAAGCGCCAGCCCGGTGATGATCGTGGACCGACCGCTACCCAGAAAGAAGAAGACGACAACGATCGTCAGGATGACCCCGAGAATAATGGACTCTCTGACATCGGCGATATTGGCCCGGATGGGTTTCGCGCCGTCGCGAACGACCGTGAGTTTGGCATCCAGACCTCGCGCCTTCATTTCAGAATTGAGCTTTTCAAGCCTGGCCTTGGCCGCGTCAGCCACTTGAACGGTATTCGCTCCCGATTGACGATAGATTAAAAGAAAAACCGAAGGCTTGCCGTTCACGAAGCCGCGCGAATCCTCGTTCGTCAGGTTATCACTGACCTGACCGACGTCGGCAACCCGAACCGGGACGTCATTGCCGATAAAGTTCACGATCGCATTCTCGACATCCGAGAGCGATTTGAATTCACCCACGGTACGGAAAACCGTCTCCTTCTTGTCTCCGTCAACCTTTCCGGACGGAACGTTCATTCCCGCCGCAGCAAGCCGGTTCGCGACCTGGGTCGCCGATATTTCGTGGGACTTGAGCTTCGTTCTGTCGAGATCAACGTGGATCTCGCGCTTCCGGCCGCCGAAAACCTCGACATTGCCAACCTGATTGACCTGTTCGATCTTCGTCCGGATATCCTCGTTCGCCAAATCGTAGAGCTTTGCCGGACTCAGGCCCGAAGTGAGTCCGACAATCAGGATCGGCTGGTCCGCGGGGTCCATGCGGCGAATCATCGGTTCGTCGATATCCTTGGGGAGCTTGCGCTTAGCCGAACCGGTACGATCCCGGATCAACTGCTCGGCGTTTTTGATGTCCGTCTCGAGATTGAACTCGGCGATGACCATGCTGACGCCTTCCCGGCTTTTCGAAGTGATCGAACTGATTCCGGGAAGAGTACTGAGCTCGTCTTCAAGCGGACGCGAAACAAGATTCTCAACCTCCTCGGGCCCGGCGCCGCGGTAGACCGTATTCACCATGACCACGGGAAACGTGACATTCGGGAATAAATCCACCGGCAATCGCGAAAGCGACACGTAGCCCAGTGCGAGCATCAAAATCACCACACACGAAACGAAGATCGGCCTCTTAATGGCCAGGTTCGCGAGATTCATTTCGCATCTCCATAGGTTTTCATATTGGCAAGCAACGTCAGTAGCTCCGCCTGTGAACGGATCCGGGCGAGCTGTGAGTTCCGGTAGTCCTGCTCGAATTGCAGGACCTGGAAAGTCACCGTTCGGCCGCGCGTGAGCCGGTCCCGTTCGTGATCGTACTTTTCTTTCTGAACGGCTTCCATTCCGAGCGCCAGTTGAAGCCGTCGCTTCGCGTCGTTGAACTTCGTGCTCAGGTCAGCCCAATCGCGCTCCTGCTCAAACAGCCTTCGTTCGAAATTTAATACGGCGCCGTCGGACTCGCGCCCGTACCCCTCACGAACATCGGACAGAGTTCCGAAATCAAGGGGCATCGTCAATTTCACGCCCGCCGCGTACGTCGGATTTTCCGTCTTGAAAGACTGATTGATGGATTGAGACATCCGAGGATCGCGTCCGTTCAAAGCGACGCTCCCGAACAGGTCAAAAGTCGGGCGGTTCTTCTCGCGCCCGATCACCGCGTTGGCAATCGCGGCTTTCTGGGCCGCTTCCGCCGCTTTCACGTCCTCGCGCATGGGGGCGCGCGCCGGAATCGTGATCCGGTCCATGGCGATCGCATCAACCTCCATCAGCTTTTCTGAAACGCGATCACTATCGATTCCCCGTCCGGTGTTGAACGCCCTCGATGCGGCGGCTTCCTCATCGCTCGCGGCCTGAAGCTCGAGAGCTCGGGCCTGGAGAAGCGCTTCAGCCTGCAGAAGATCCGCGCGATCGGCAAGCTGGAGCCGAAAGCGGCGCTCATTCCAGTCCCGGATCTTTTTAGCGCGAGCGACACTGTCCTTCTGAACCGCGACGGTTTCGCGAGCAAGCGAGAGCCTCCAGTAAACAGCCTCGGCTTGCGCCTTCGTCATCTTGAGCCGAAAGCTTTCGCCATACCCCGTCGCAAGCGCCCCGGACTCAATCAACGTCTGCGTCGCGCGTGTTTCGCGACCGAGCCGATTTCTCCAGAGATTCAGGTTCAACTCAAAAACCGGTTTGGCGTCATAAAACGAGCTTGTGAAGCCGGGTGCCGCCGACACGAGCGGTGAACGTGGATTGACGATGTCATTATGATCAATCTGGTAATAGAGCCGTCCCGACAAACCGAACGAAGTCAGCTGCTGGATTCCCGCGGAATAGCTCGTCGCATTCACCTTTTCGCTCAGATAAAACTGATTGCTGCCTTCGGACGCGTCACTTGCATGCCGGGCGTTCGCGAAAAGCGTGGGCGCGAGAAGAACGTCCTTTTCGACCGAGCGGGCGAGCGCGCCAGCCGAAATTTCAGCGGCTCCCCTCATCCCGAGATTGCCTCGTCCGACTTGCGCCAGATACTCATCCAAGCCCAGTTCCGATTCCGCGAATGCGGTTCCGGAAAGGGCGAGCAGGCACGGCAGGGCGAGCCTGAAAACCTTGAAAAACATGCTCCGTCTCATGCTTCACCTCGTTGTCGATCGGCGCTCGGAATCAGGAGTGAGTTCACGAAAATAGTCTGGATATGATCAATCGCCGCGGCCCGATGCGTGGCGTCCCGCAGGCTGCGACCATAGATTTTCTGAGACAGCCCTTCCATCCGGTTCAGATGCATCACCGTCCCGAATAGCAAACTCGCCGCTATGAGAGGGTCAAACCTGGGTTGCATGATCCCGAGCTTTTGGGAGGTCCGGAAAAATTCCACGGATGTCTCGTAAACGAACAGGAACGTCTCTCGAAAAATCCGCTCGGTGATTGCTTTGGAAAGGTGAATGTCGCGATCGATAATCTTGGTCACCTCCGGCTCGGCCTCGCAGGAACGGATGAGCTCCTCGACGAACATCCGGATCCTCACCTTGAATTCCTCGCACGAGGAAGGTGGCTTCAGAATGCGTTCTGCCGCGGCAAGCTTCGATTCGGCGAATTCCTGGAGGCACGCCTGGTAAAGGTTCTCTTTCCCGCCGAAGTGATAGCTGACGAGGCTGATATTCACTCCCGCTTCGTTCGAAAGGTCTTTCACGGAGGTGGCGTCATAACCTTTTTCGGCAAACAATTTTTTTGCCGCGGCGATCAAGGCCTCTCGCGTGCCTTCTATCTTCGGACGTTTTGCGGGGCCGGGCGTTTTAGAAGGAACGCGCGCGGCGCCCTTTCCGGACTTCTTTCTGGGATTTGTGACCATGAGTCAGTTCTAAATGACCGCCTTCAGAACTGTCAATTGATCATTTGAAAATACTTTATGAACGTTTAACCCCGAGAACAACCCTCAACTTTTCTTTTCAAAACCTGGATTCAGTTGATCCAATCGCTCTTTCATTTGTTTTTCGAGACCGATTTCCTTCGGTTCATAAAATCTGGTGCCGAGGATCCGTTCCGGAAGATGCGTCTGGTCTACCCGACCCTTGGGGTCGGAGTGGGCGTAGCGATAGCCCTTTCCATACCCTTCTTTTTTCATCAACCCAGTAACGGCGTTGCGAATATGCATCGGAACAGGAAGCGCGCCGCTCGCCCTGACTTCAGCCGACGCCCGGTTAAAGCCCTCGTAACTCGCATTGCTTTTGGGCGCGAGAGCGAGATAAGTCACCGCTTGCGCGAGGTTTATCCGGGCCTCGGGCATTCCGATGAAATCGACCGCCTCTTTAACCGCGACAGCCAACATGAGCGCGCGAGGATCCGCGTTTCCGACGTCTTCAGATGCCAAAATCACCAGGCGCCGCGCGATGAACAGCGGATCCTCCCCGCCCTCGAGCATCCGCGCGAGATAATAGAGCCCCGCATGGGGATCGCTGTCGCGAATGCTTTTAATGAAAGCCGAGACGACGTTGTAATGTTCTTCGCCGCCTTTGTCGTACGGAATCGGCTGCCTTTCGAGCGCTGATTCGAGCGCCTTTTTGACATGCTCGACATCGAGCGGCTGGTCATTTCCCTGCGTCCCCACGTAAAGCGAGACACTCTCGAGCGCCGTCAAGCCCCGTCGCGCGTCTCCTTCAGACACGCTCGCGAGCCAGCGGACGGCTTCGGGCGTGAGTTTCAAAAAACCCCCGAGCCCCCGCTCCGGATCATTCAGCGCTGAATCGATCACCTTCGAAAGCGCTTCTTCCGAAAGCGACTCGAAACGAATCACCCTCGCGCGGGAAAGGAGCGCCGAGTTGAGTTCAAAGCTTGGGTTTTCGGTCGTGGCGCCGATCAAAGTCAGGGTCCCGTCTTCGACATGCGGAAGGAGGGCGTCCTGCTGCGATTTATTAAAACGATGAATTTCATCGAGAAAAAGGATTGTCTTACGCTTGCTCAAACGTCGCGCCTGTTTGGCCCGCTCAACGACTTCTTTGATATCCTTTACCCCGGCCAGAACGGCGCTGAGCGCCTCAAAATTGGATTGAGTCTTTTTGGCGACGATCCGGGCAAGCGTCGTTTTGCCGCAGCCGGGCGGCCCCCAAAAAACCAGGGACGGAACCCGGTCCGTTTCGATCCATTGACGAAGGGGCTTGCCGGGACCAAGAACCTTTTCCTGACCGACAAAGTCATCGAGGGAGACGGGCCGCATCCGGTGCGCAAGCGGTCCTGAGATCGGTCCTTTGTTCTTGGAAGACTCCTCGGAGTCCCGTTCAGCCAGATCGAATAGGTCGAAAGTATCAGTCGGACTCAAAATTCATCCTTCCTGCAGATCGTTCGTCTTTGCTTTTTTTGCTAGTTAGCATATTTCTGACCGCTAGGGGACGCAAAGGCAATGAGTAAAACCCGAAAGTCGGCCCAAAAGCCGGTAAGCTCCGCAAAGTCTCTCAAACTCAGGAAAATCGGAATTGTTGTCCGGCACTTCCAACCCGAAGCGGATGCTTTCGGCGTTCAGCTTGCGCGCCTGATCCTCGCCAAGGGCCACCGGGTCGTGCTGGCCGATGAAAGCACGTCAGCGGTGAAAGCATTCAAAGCCGCCTTTAAGTCGAAAACGCAAATCGCCCCGAAATCGAAATTGCCCGAGCTGACCGACCTCGTCATTGTGCTTGGCGGCGATGGTACGTTTTTAAGCATTGCGCGGCTCATGCGGAAAAGAAGCGTTCCGGTGCTTGGCATCAACATGGGACAACTCGGATTCCTGACCGAGATCAAAAAAAGCGAAGCCGAACTCGTTCTGGAATCAATTCTCGAGGGTGGACCGGTCACGATCAACGAACGGGTGCTTTTTGAGGTGACGCTTCGAAGAGAACGAAGGGTCATCTTTTCCGGTCCGGTCGTGAACGATGCCGTGATCTCAAAAGGGAGTATCGCGCGAATCATCGGGCTTCAGGTTCGTGTGAATGGGAAGTTCGTGCACGACGTCCGGTCAGACGGGATCATCCTGAGCACACCCACCGGCTCAACGGCGTATTCGCTCGCGGCCGGCGGCCCGATTCTGGAGCCGTCACTTCCGGCCATAGCGCTGACGCCGATCTGCCCCCACAGTCTGACTCAACGGCCAGTCATCCTTCCCGACAGTGCCGAAGTCGAGGTGGTATTGAAAGACAGCCCGGGCCCCGTACTTCTCACGTTGGACGGTCAAGATGCGATCGAGATGCAGAAGGAAGACATGGTCACCGTTCGCCGTTTCAGGAAGCACGCGCTCAAACTGATTTCGTCGCCGACCCGGGACTACTTCAGCGTTCTTCGGGAAAAATTGAGCTTTGGCGCCAGAAATTAGCCCAAAACTTTTGCAAGGAGTCAAGAATTGCTCGAAACTCTCAGTATCAAGAACATCGCCATCATCGATTCCGCCGAGATCCCCTTTCGCGAAGGCCTGAACATTCTTTCGGGTGAAACAGGCGCCGGAAAATCGATTATAATTGAGGCGATTTCGCTCCTCCTTGGCAGCCGGGCGAAAGCCGAACTTCTCCGCGCCGGATGTGAGGAAGCCGTTGTCGAAGGGTTGTTCGATATTTCCGGAATACCCTGGGCCCGCCCGCGCCTCGAAAAAATCGGCTTCGCCGCGTCCTCGGGCGAGTTGCTGATCAAAAGGACCATCCATCAGGCGGGAAGGCACCGGATCTACGTCAACGGGGAACTCGCCACGCTTGCCATTCTTCAGGAACTCTGTGACGGGCTGGTTGATTTATGCGGGCAGCATGAACACCAGTCGCTCACCAAACCGCACATCCAGCTTGAAATCCTGGACAGGTACGGGGAGCTCGAAGAACAGGCGCAGCTCGTGGCCGGCCTTCACGGCCAACGACGCGCATTGCTTCAGGAGCATGAAAGAATCCGCGCTTCCGAATCCGAGCGCGAGAAACGCACTGACTTCCTGAAATTCCAGATTGAAGAACTTCGTGCGGCCGACCTGAAGATCGGTGAAGACGAGTCACTTCACGCCGAAAAACAACTCCTCCAATCGGCTGAGTCGCGAGTTCAGACCGCCGAAATCGCGAGGCAGCTACTCGAAGACGAATCCGGCGCCTTGAGCGCGCTACGGGGCGCTCTGAACAAGATGCGGACATTGAGCCAGCTTGACGAACGGGTTCTTCCTCACACCGAATCGCTCGAACGCGCGGTCGCCGAAACAGAAGACGTCAGCCTGTCCCTGAACCGGTATCTTGGGTCGGTGGATTTGAACTCCGAAAGACTGGAGGAAATCCAGGAACGACTTTCGATGATCGCGGACTTTCGCCGCAAGTATGGGTCCGAGATTACGGACATGCTCGAAACACAGGCCCGCCTCGAGCAGGAATTCACGGCCCTGGACCAGTCAGAAAAACGCCTGGAGAACCTTTCAGCGGAACTTGATCGCATCAATACGGAGCTCCTGCGCGCGGGAACAAGGCTTTCGGCCGCTCGGAAAAAAATCTCAGAGCGCCTGGCCGAAACGGTCACAAGAGAGTTGAAGGATCTTAAAATGGCCGAGGCGAGGTTCGAAATCGAACTCACCCAAAAACCGGAGCTCCGCGATTGGACCGCCTCCGGTGCCGACGCCATCCAATTCCTCGTGCAGACGAACCGGGGCGAACCGGCGCGGCCTCTCGCCAAAATCGCATCGGGGGGCGAACTCTCACGCCTGATGCTCGCGATCCGGCGGGTTGTTTCCGATCAGGGCGGCATAGGCGTGTATCTGTTCGACGAAATTGATGCGGGGATCGGAGGCCAGACCGCATTCCAAGTCGGAAAAAAACTGAAAACCGTCGCCCGCTCGAATCAGGTGATCTGTATCACCCATCTCCCGCAGGTCGCCTCGTTCGCGGATCATCATCTCATTGTCCGGAAAAATTCGAAGGCAAACCGCACCATCACCGAGGTTCTCTCGCTTGGTGCTGGCGACCGGAAGGAAGAGCTCGCCCGCATGCTCGGCGGCCCCGAACTGACGAAGAAAAGCCTTGAAAACGCCTCGGAATTGCTTGAACTCGCGCGCGGGTAGCGAAACCGAGCCTATCGCTCGCCCGAGCCGCTTTTTCCCGGAATTTTTTTAACAAGCTCCTCGAGATCCTCAAGGTCTTCCTCATTGACCGGGATTTCAATTCTTCCCGTTTCCGGCGTGTCGGGCCGCGGAGCGGGCTTCTTCTGACCTGGCTCCTGGTTCAGCGGACCCCGTGCCGTTGAAGGCGCCACCGAAGGTCGCGCAGGCGCAATGCCGGAAGCGCGGGGCAACGCTTCGGCGACGACCGGCTCCTCGCTTTCCCGCAGGGGCGTTGCCTGTGCTGGCCGCACCCAATCTTTCTTCTGCTCGATCCAGCGGGCATATCTGTCAAAGGACCACATTCCATCCTCCCCGCCGGCTTGAATCGTCGAAACGAGCTGGCTGAACTGACCAGCGCGAATGTTCGACTTCGCGCTCGTATTCGCGACAAGGACTTCGCAATGCGGGATCTGGAGCTGCTGCTGCGGGAGGTACGTCAATCGCTGGCAAATGACACCGTTCAGGCAATCGGCAAGCTGAGTCCGGATGCTCGACTGCATTTCTGACGGAAAGGAAAGACAGATCCGGCTCAGCGCTTCGGCGCAAGTTGACGAATGCAAAGTCGCGAGAACGAGATGGCCCGTTTCGGCGGCATTCAGGGTCAGGCGCATCACATCAGGCGTACGCATCTCGCCAATGACGAGAACGTCGGGATTTTCCCGCATTGCGTCGATCAAAGCCTGTTCGAAGCTCGGCGCGTGAGTAGGAACCTCTCTCTGCCGGATGAACGACTGCCGGTTGGTGAAAAAATATTCGATAGGGCTTTCGATGGCGAGGATGTGACGACGCTTGGTACGATTGATTTCTTCGATGAGCGCGGCGAGCGTGGTCGACTTCCCGCTTCCCGTCGGACCCGAAATGATCACCAAACCGGTCTTTGCATCGACAAATCTGCGGAGATCCGGATGAAGATTGCAATCGCGAAGGTTATTTTGGAATGACGAGAGTAACCGTATCGCGAGCCCGAGGCCGCGAACGGTCTGGAAAACATTGATCCGGCACCGAACGCCGTGAACGGTCCGCGAAAGATCGACCGAACGGCGCTCGAGAAACTCCTGCCAAAGCTCCGGGCCCAAGAAGTCCTTTGCACTTGAAAGCAAGGCATGGGCGGGAATCGGTTCACCCAAGGGAATGAGCTCACCCCGAATCCTGAGTACGATCGAAGTGCCCGCTTCCAATAGAAGATCACTTGCTCCACGTTCTTTGGCGTTACGGACCGCATCTTTGAGCATAAGAGCCTCCTATATCGGCGCAGGTCAACCGCGCGCGGGGCTGGGCGGCGGGATCAATTTCTTTCGGATCAGCTCCCCCGATCCCGGCATCCACGAAACACAAGATCCATTGGACCGCGGATCGCCGGTATTCATGTAAAATCCATGCCGATCACCCGCAGTAATTGCGAGTTCATCCGAGTCATGAGAATGACCAAGCACGACGAAGTCAACGCCCCGCGCGACTTGCCTTGCCGCGAATTCACGGAACATCGGCCGTAGTCGATCGGCGCGACGCGTTTGCCGATCACGGGAAGCAGTCCCGTTCTTCCGGCTCTTTTTGCTCATTCTGGTGCCGACCCAATCGATCAGCGCGTCCGGCGCGAACCTCACGAAAGCCCTCATGATCACGCTTCTGAAAAATCGCCGTAAAACGAGGTATCGGATATCCGAACGATCCACCTGATCACCGTGTGCCACGTAAAATCGTTTGCCGTCGATTTCGAATTCCAGCCCGCCGTCGTGAACCCTGATCCCGGAAATTCCGCCAAAGACCTTTTCAAGCAGGAAGTCGTGATTTCCCTCGATGTAATCGATGGACACACCACGGGCAGCCGCTTCACGCGCGGCGCTCAAAAATCCGGCGTGCCGTTTCAGAAACAGCTTCTTGGCGCCGACAAACAATTCAAACACATCTCCGGCAAAAACCAGTCGATCGCCACGATTCGCCTCGCGGATGAGCGCGAGCACGGCCGGATAAACGGGATCCTCTGGGCCCAAAAGATGAAGATCCGAAAGAATAAGGAGGTTCATGGATATTCGGGCTTAACGAGTCTAGAGCTTCTGATCAAGGATTTTTCCGCGCTGACGTCCATCTTTGGAAACAGCTTCGCGGAGACGCACGAACTCTTCGCCCGTGAACTGGCGAACAACGGCACCTGTGCCGTCTTTGAGGACCACCTTCAAACCGGGGCCGTTACCCTCGGAAGAAACACTCAAACCCTTTGCGATCGTTTGCGCATCAGACTTGAAAGACGCCATTGCCTCGGTGACCTTCCGTTCAGTGACCTCGAAGCTCGGGGCATCTTCTTGTTCTTTTCTTGGGTTTTTCTGATTTTGTTGGTGCTGCTGGCGTGAATGACCGTCCTGCCGTTCCCGTACGGTTTCCAAAGATCGGATTGTCTCGGCAACAGGGGTGATCTTCAATTCACCATTCCTCCAACCCATAGATCGGAATATCTTGACGGAGAGTTGAGAAAATCCACATACCCGACGGTTTTGCTATGCCGGCGAGCCGAGCATTGTCACAAGTGACTACTAAAGAAAAAACCCCCGGGAGCTCGGCACTCCCGGGGGTGGGCTTAAGAGAGCCCACGGACCCGATTGTCCGTGGGGCTCAGGCGCACTTGGTTAATATTTAGAGCAGCTTCAGGGCCGACATCGGGGCGGAATTGGCCTGGGCCAAGA
>DATDSK010000008.1:0-4630 GCA_035291325.1 Bdellovibrionota bacterium
CGCGAAATTCCGGTCATCAACGATTACACGATCGAACTCGAGGGGAGCGCCGCCTCGCTTTCGAAAGGGGGCGTCGCGCGCCTCTATTACAAGGTCAAGAACGTGAATTCGCGGGTCGTCTTGAAAAGCCTGCAGCTCAAGACGCGCGTTCTGGCCAAAGACAGCCGCGAATCCGATGCCTTTGTCGTGATCGGGCCGAACCCGCAGTATCTGAATCCGTTGCTTCAGGGCCAGAGTACGAAGTTCGTGATACCGATCCTGGCGAAGCACGAAAACAACGGCGGAATCGTGGAGCTCGAAGTTCAGGAAAGCGGCCGGACGGTTGTCGTCCACCGCGTCGAATTCTGATCGGAGCTGGTGAGAAACCGAAAGGACGAGACATATGAAACAAAAATGGGTTCTGAAAGCGGTGCTTGCAACGGTTCTTCTGGCGACGAGTTCGGCTTGCGGTGTGATCCCTTCTGAATACCGGGGAAAGTATCAGGATTCGAACGGTGCCCGGCTGGAACTGAAGAGCAGAAAGGGTATGTTTCAGGACGCCTCGGGCAGGAAGATCGTGGCCAAGGCCGACGATCTTAAGTTTGAGAATCTTCTGAAAGGGGAGGCCGGGATTTACGTCAGCCCCAATACGGTTTCAGGCGAGAAACTCGAGCTTTACTGGGTCAATCCCGCGATCGGAACGCGTCAGGAAGCCGAAGGCCTGGTCTGGTTCAATTCCGAAATCATCTACACGCTTTTTGATATGCAACAAAAAGAGAAGGTGAGTGAAATCGAGTTCTATCATTGTGGCGACGGGACGGTTCTGCTCGATACCGCCCAGAAGCTCTGGCAGATCGGATGCCCGGCAAATCCCGATTTCTACCGGTTGGTCAGGAAATAGGCGCGGAATCGATCAAAGCTTCTCCATGCCCGGAGGGGGCGGACTGAACCTGGAGAGCTTTTCTTTCAGAAGTTTCGCATGGATCACCTGGCGGACTTTCGAAAGGGTGGCCATGAATTCGTTCGCGCGATCCTGATCCGCGAAGAAATCCGCGGGCGCCGACTCGGCAGTTTGAAACAGTCGGATGATGTCAGTCATATCAATGCAGCGTAACGTGAGGTCGTAAAGGTCCTTGAGAGCGTCTCGATAGGCAAACTTTTCGGCCGCGAGGAAGGGGTCTTTCAGATTCGCGCGAATCGGAATCCACATGAAATCGGGCCGTTTTCTCGGTGGGGTAAGCCAGGCTGAGTCGATCAGCTTTGAATCCAGTTCGATCAGGATATACTCGTAAGTCTCCTTCCTCCAGAAGTCATTTGGCGCGGCGAACGTCGATTCAACCGAGAACATGATTTGAGTTCGTGCTTTTTTGACCTGGTATCCGGTCTGGAGCCGTAGGCGATCCTGTTCAACCAGGGAATCCATGAGCTGAGTGCGCTTTCGAATGAGATCCTTGACGGTCGGAGAGAACCCGAAATATCGCTTCAGAAACGAAAACGGCCGGGCCGCGGCCGCGACTTCGGCGCCCGTCACGTTCGAGACGAGTGCCTTTTCGAGAAACGAATCGAGTTCCTGAAGCTGTTTCAAGACCGCGCGGCTCTCGTCGTCTTTTCCCTCGAGAATGCGTGAAGGAAGGTGAGAGATCTGCGGCCAGGAAAACGTCCAGGGTGTCCGCTCATCGAAGTTGAATTCTGAAAAAACGGTTTCTGCCGCGAATACGGGGAAGTTCCAAACCTCGGTCGACGATTCCATGTCCAGAATGACGGCCTGATCGCGCGCGAGGTTCTCGTAAAGTTTTTCGTGAAAGACATGGGCTGGCAGATCGTCAAAGCCGAGCAGTTTTTTCCATTTTCGCCGCTCTCTTGCTTCTTTGCGCAGATAACGGTCTCCGTACATTTCCTGTTGTTTTGTGACGTAAAAGCCGGTGAAGAGTTCCTTGATCTCCCCTTTTGTGAGAAGGGCGTCGCCGCAGATCAGTCCCTCGGTCTTGCGGATAACCCGGTTGACTTCGGGGTCGCTCGCGGCGGCGCTCCATTGGTTGCAGAATCCGGCCCAGCTCGGAAAAGTCGGATCATAATGGGTTTTGGAAATCCTTGGCGCGAGCGGTTCTTTTGTCCCGTTGGCATCCAGAACCGCGATGCGCGCCTGATCCATTCGTTCGATCGTTGGTCGTTCCCGGAGCTGCGCGAGCAGATTGGGGGCGATCCATTCGGCGTAGGGAAAAGTGGGGGCGGTTTCTTGAACGTGGCTGAGCCGTCCACCGGTGTAGGGCAGGTAGGATGACGAATAGGGAAGAAAACTGAGCCTCGCTTCCAGATCGGGGCCGGGGTCCGCGTGCGCTCGTGTCCCGGGTGTTTGAAAAAATACCAGAAACATTAAAGCGGCAGTCATTGCGAAAAAAATGGGGAGCCTCGCGGCGATCATACGTACGGCCTTTCGCGATGGCATAAATAGCGGATATAATGCATTGTGTCAATGATTGGTCAAAATTTCCTCCGGGTGGATAAGTATTCAGAATCGCTGCTTAAACCCTGGGGTCGAGGTACCCGGCGAGATAACGGCTAAGGAGCTTTTCAGCGTCGTCCTGGGTGAGGTTTTCAAAGCCGTTGGGCTCGGAAGGTTGACTCTTCTCAGCCTGGGAGAGTTTGAGTTCCGCCGATTTCAAGCAGGAAAGGAGCATGTATTTCTCATTGCGCTCGGCCTGAAGCGCCGCTTCGGCGTCCTGACGGTGTTGCTGTTCAAGCGCGAGTCGCTGCCGCATCCGGATGGTTTCCTGCTGCAGTTCATCGCGTTGCGCGGCGAGCATTTTATTTGCCTGCTGAATCGACGCGGTCTTCAGCCACGCGGCACGGTATTGGTCGATCTCAGCCGTGAGTTGGGCGAGTTTCCTTGAAAGGCTTTTTTGCTCGGTACGGGATGCCTGAAGAGAGGCCTTGAGCTGTGACTCCTGGTCTTTTAACGCGGTTCGGTCTTCTTCCGCTTTTGATCGGAATTCGTCGAACTCTCTCCGGCACGCTTCGAGCGCCTCTTCGAGATGTTGCGTCCGTTTGGCGTTAAATTCCTGCGACGATTGGAGGAGCTGGAGCTCGAAATGAGCTTTCGTTTTTTCTTCGGATTTTTCGAGGTGAAATCGATCGAGCTGGGTTTTGAGATCTTCCGCGCGTTGATTCGCGGTCACGAGTTGCGCGCGCAGATTATTCTCGAGATGGTGTTGCGGGCTGAGTTGCGCGAGGAGGTCCTGCTCACGGTTACTGGCGTTCTTCAGGCGCTCCTGAAGAGCCAGAACGTGATGCCGGTATTTCGCATGAAGATCGGCGAGGGCGGTGCGAAGACGTTCGCTTTTGGCGCGTTCTTTGTGGAGCGCGAGTTCGATCCCTTGAATGGCTTGGAAGAGGTTCGGGCTGGTCAGGGCCTCGGGGTAGGCGAAGTCGTCGTCTTCAGAAGCGGGCGCGGGCGGTGTGGTAACCGGGGTTTTGGGCGCGGCTTGTTTCTCTTCAATGTGATTGCTGATCACAAAATTTTCGAAATCTCCGGTCGGGCACGGCGAAGAGGCCGGCGCCGCGTGATCCGCGTAAGCGCTCATAATCTCATTGTCGAAGAAAGAAGGAGGAACGTAAATAGGCGAAATATGCCTAGGTTTCAGAATTATTAAGTAACTACAACAAAGTAGAACCACCTTAATTGTTAAGCCGTTTGGGTGTAAAATGGAATAGGAGGAAGGTGGTTTGATTTATGTTTCCACTCATTGCAGTGGGAGCGCTCATCACAGGGACGGTGTGGGTGGCGGCAAGCTCGTCACGTTCGGCATCTTCGGCAAAAGCTTCGCGACGAGAGCAGAAAACAGAGCCTCCGATATCGCCTCAGGCGTATGTAGTGGTCCCGCTTGACAGAGAAGCAGGCGAAAGGGCGCCGCGCGCGGCTACGATTGCGGATCTGATCGGCAAGATTATCGTTTAACGATATTCGGGAGCGTTGCAAAATCAAAATGCAATCCAACCTGAACACCGATATCTTTACAAGATGCCGACCCTATCCTTGCTTCGTTTGATTTTGACGGAACTTTGGGCCCGTGGATCGGGTCTCAGGGTTCCGGAACCCGTTCAGGCGATGGAAGATGAAGCCCAGACTCGTGCTTTCGCGGAGGTTGCTTCACGGCAATCGGAGCTCGCGGCCAGTCACCTTTTTAACGCGATTCATATTACCCGGACGATCCGGGGCTGCAGGAAAGTTTATGACCTTGCGTGTGGTCCCGGTCGCGCCCTTGGCCGAGTCGCTGAACTGAACCCGCACATTCACTTCGTTGGCGTCGACCTTTCAGACAACATGCTCAAGTTGGCGCGAGAACATGTTCAGGAAAAAGGGCTCACGAACGTTCAGTTTCTCAAAAGCGATATCACCGCGCTGAAGGAGATCGAATCGGGATCGGCAGACGGGGTGATCAGTACTCTGGCCTTGCATCATCTTCCGACTTACGAACACCTCGGGCGGTTGTTTCGCCAGATTGTGCGTATCCTGAAGCCGGAGGGCAGTGTATTTCTGGTCGATTTTCTGAGGCTCAAAACTGAGAAGAGCATTGAGTTACTTCTAGCCAGGCAGAAAGGAATGCTCCCGGAAGTTTTTGAGAAGGATTATGTCAATAGTCTTCGGGCGGCA
>DATDSK010000009.1:0-8739 GCA_035291325.1 Bdellovibrionota bacterium
GGGACCGAGGACTTCCGTGTCGGTTTTCCATGTTTCCTATGGTACATCTATAATCATGACTCAGAAAGTCCCTAGCAAGATTCCGTATGTTTTGGCTTACGATTTGGGCGGCACGAAGGTGGCTGTCGGAATCGTCAACTCAAAAGGTAAGATCCTCGAAGAAATCCGTGTACCGACGGTATTTGCCGAAGGGAAGGATGCCGTTATCCGGCAGCTTGCCGAACTCGGGAAGACCTTGATTTCCCGCCATCCGAAAGTCCGCCGGGTCGGAATAGCTTCCGCGGGGCCTCTTGATCCCGAAAAAGGCGTTCTGCTCGATCCGACAAATTTCGCGAGCGCGGCCGGAACTTGGGGAAAAGTCCCCCTCGCGCGGCTCCTTTCGCAGAAGCTCAAACGTCCCGTTTATCTCGAGAACGACGCGGCGGCCGCCATGCTTGCCGAGCATTGGATCGGAGCGGCGAAGCATTACGACAACGCCATGATTTTGACGCTCGGAACAGGCTTGGGGACCGGAGTCATTTCCAACGGGAACCTTCTTCGGGCGGGTCGCGGCCTTCACCCTGAAGCGGGGCATGTGATTATTAATTCGGACGATACATCAGCTCTATGCGGATGCGGTAACACCGGCTGCGCGGAAGCATACCTTTCGGGGCGGAATTTCACCCGCCGCAATCAGGCGCGATTTTCGAAGCAGAGCCCGGATCTTGAACTTGATGCCAAGAGCATGGCTGAACTCGCCCGAAAAGGGGATCGTGAGGCGATCGCCGCGTTCGACGAATACGCCGAGATGATGGCCGTCGCCATTCAGAATTACGCCGTGATTTACTGTCCGGAGATCGTCGTTTTCACCGGGAGCTTTGCGCAGACTTCCGACCTGTTTCTCGGTACCACCCGGAAGCGTCTTGAGGTGCTGCTCGCGCGCCGGCGCGTCGGCATTGATCTCATGCCGAAGCTCGCGGTTTCGTCCCTTCATAACGAGGCAGGGTTGATCGGCGGCGCTTACATCGCGTTCACGCGATGACCTGCCCGCCGCGCCAAGCAAGTAGTTCGACGTTCAGAGGTGAGTTATGAAGAAGACAGTTAAAATCTTCAATTCCCGGGAAGAAGCGGAAGTCGCCAAATCGTTTTTGGAGTCGCACGGTATAATCCCTCGAATCAGAGCTGATGATCAGGCAGGTCTCCAGCCTGGTCTCGCTTTCTCGAGAGGGGTGGAATTGATGGTTGAACCCGAAGATCTGGACGAAGCCCGGGAGCTTCTTGAATCGGGGCAGAGCCTCCCTCAGGATTGAAACAGCGTTTTTAAATCACCGCGTTTTTAAATTCTCATCATTTCTCGGGATTGGGCCGAAACGGAAAGAGATGAGGTCGGGTCTTTATTTGCCGAAACGCTTTTTTCCAAGACTGCGCCGTCTGGGCGGGGCGGTTGCTCGCCTGGTTTTTGGGGCTGAATCGAAGCCGAGCAGCGGAGGTCGTTTCGCGGCTCAGCTTTGCCATGAACTCAGCAACCCTCTCAGCGTAATCACAGCGAAATCGAGTCAGATCCAAAACTGGGCCGAGACGAAACAGATCGATCCCGAAAAGCTCGCAAAGGCCGCCCTAGAGATTCAGAAAATGGCAAAGCGCATTTCGGCAATTTTGAACGGGCTGAAGGAAATTGAGGGTGGAACGGAAACCCTTTCGTTCCAATCTGTTCCGCTGAAATCGGTTATCGAAGAAACCCTTGAATTATGTTCGGCTCGTTTCAGGCTCGCTGGAATCCAGGTTCACGTTGAATATCCGTCGCCTGGAGTGATTCTCGAATGTCGTTCGACTCAGATTTCCGAGGTGCTTTTTAACCTCTTGAATAATGCATTCGATGCACTTGCGGATTCCGGCTCCGGGGTTGCCGCCGAAGGGAAGTGGGTTCAACTCTCCAGCCGCGTACTCGGCGCTATGATTGAGCTTTCTGTAACGGACAGTGGTTCTGGTATTCCTGAAAAGTTCCGCGAACGAGTGCTCGAGCCGTTTTTTACGACCAAATCGCCCGGCAAAGGAATGGGCTTGGGATTGAGCATCTCAAAGCAGCTGGTTGAGGCGCATCGCGGGGAATTATTGCTTGATCCGTCGCATCCAAATACCCGGTTTTTAGTGCGTTTACCCCTTAGGCAAGGGAGGGCGCATGCGGCATAAAGAAGGGGTGACGCAGCACAGCAATGCCCAAAGGGTGCAGTCCCTAACAAATCAAGCTGTTATTGCCGATAAATGCTATGTGGCGGAGCGTTTTTTTGATCGCCTCAGAGGATTGATCGGGACAACCGCGTTTGCGAGCGGAGAGGGGATGTTGTTTCCGCGCTGTAATGACATCCACATGTGGTTCATGAGCATCCCGATCGATGTCGTCTTTATCCGCGGAGAAAGGACTGCGGAAGGAAGGACGCATTGGAAGGTCTCTTCGGTTCACGCTGGGGTGCGGCCGTGGAGATTTTTGCCTCTCAGGGATTCCAGAGCCACTGAAACGCTGGAACTCCCGGTTGGCACGATCGGGAGATGTGCGATTCGAGCAGGGGATGAGCTATGTATAAGCTGACGATCATCGCTGGCCCTAACCGTGGAAGCAGCTTTGCTATCCATGAGGGCGAGAATTCGATCGGCCGCCAGGCCGGTAGCGCGGTCGTTCTGCAATCCTCGAAAGTGTCGAAACGTCACTGCGTCCTCGTAGTCGAAAACAGCGAAATCATCATCAAAGATCAAGGCAGCTCCAACGGAACATTCGTGAACGGCATTCTCACGCGGATGAAGGCCCTCAAGCCGGGCGATAAAATCAGCGTCGGAGAATATGTTTTGGAAGTCGATAATCCTCTCGCAAGAGCGCCGCAGTTCCCGCCGGCCGTGGCTAATTTCGCGAATGTCGTCAGATTTCCCGTCGAAAAGGATAATTCCGCATCGCCGCAATCAGATCCGCTAAAAGAAACCGGGAATCTGCCCAATCTGAATTCGTTGAATGACCCGAACGTCATGCCGAAGGATCTGAAGGGCAAGGCGCTTTGGTATTTTGAAAACAGAGTCATGCCCTTTTTCTACGGGCTCAATCTCAAGCATGAATGGAAGTTGCTCTGCGTCGCGCTGTTCGCGGCCTTCGCGTTGGCTAACCTGATGATCTCCGTCACACCGCTCGTCGATTCCGCCCGGCAGGGGATCGTGAAAGAATCGGCGCGCCGGGCCCGCTTCATGGCGAAGCAGATTGCCGATTTCAATGCCCCGCATGTCGCGAGCGGTGCCGAAACAAAAGCGGATATCGGATTGGCCGAGTACGCCGAAGGCGTTCGGCTCGCGGTTTTGATCGATATGGACAACCGGATCATCGCTCCGGGAAAGAAATTCAATCAATATTTGATGTCCGGTCCTGAAGCCATTTTCGCGGTCAGGGCGCGTGATGCGTTTCGCGCCGGACGCGAAACGGGCATGACGACTGAGATCGACGATTCAACGATAACCGCGATCGAGCCGCTTCTGGTTCTGAACCCGTCGATGGGGAAGAACGTCATCCGCGGTATGGCGATCGTTTCGATCGATACTTCCCTGTCGACACCCGAAGCCGGAGAGATCGGAGTCGTCTATTCAGAAACGCTCATTCTGACCGGCATTCTTGGAGCGATCATCCTCATGATCATGTACAAATTGACGCTCCGTCCGTTTCAGGTCTTGAGCGACGATATGGACAAGGTGCTCAAAGGCGAGCTGCCCCAGGTCACCCATGAGTTCAAATTCGAGGAGACCGCGCCGCTTTGGGATTTGATCAACGCGACTCTTCAGCGGGTCCCCCGCGGGACGAATACTTTCGAAAAGAACGCGGAATCCGGGCCGACGATTGAGGACTATATCACCCCTATTCGCACGGTCGGGGAGCTGGGCAGATTGGGTATGGTCCTCTGCGATTCTGAACGCAAAATAGCCTACATGAACAGCGTTTTTGAGGAGATCAGCGGCATTCGGGTGGACGGCGCGATCGGGCAGACGTTTCCACTCGTGGTTCGCGAAGAGGCACTCGGAGCTTTCACCACGGATCTGCTGGACCGTGTGACGGCAAATCCGGCGGGAGATCCGATTGTCGAGGATTACGAGTTTTCAGGACTCTTCTACAAAGTTCACGCTTCCGCGGTAATTACGCGAGCCGGTCAGCTCAAGGGATACCTGCTGCTTGTCGTGAGGGCTGATAGCAATGGCTAAAGCGACGAAACTCAAGCAAGCATCCGCACCCAGGCAGCCCGGCGAAATGGCCAGGTTGAAGATCGTTCAAGGCCCGGATTACGGGTCCGTCTACATCATCACCGCGAGCAAGGTGACGATCGGTCGCGGCGACGAAAACGATATCGTCATTTCCGATCTGAAGGCTTCCCGAGTTCATGCGTCGATCACGTTCACCGAGCGGGGCTGGAACATCCAGGACCTCGGGAGTTCGAATGGTTTGCTTCATAATGGAGCTCCCGCGCGTAGCGGTGCACTCGGACCGAGTGACACCGTGACTCTTGGAGAAACAACACTGGAACTCATTTCAGCCGATCTTGGTACAAAGATGCTCGCGGCACCTCCAAGGAGTTCCAATCAGATTCAGTTGGAACAAGCCGCATTCGCGGCTCAGCGGGAAAGGATTCGGGGAATCAGCGGCAAAAAGTCCGGCCTGAAGCAGCCAGGCGCGTCTCTCTTTGCGAAGATCTCAAAAAATCCGAAAATGCTCGTGGCTGCCGTCGCGGTCTTCGGGGTCTTATTCCTGATCGAGCCGGATACGACGAAAGCACCGGTTCAGCAGAAAAAGCCTCCTGCCGAGGCCAGGGATATCGCTTCTTATCTGCCGGGGTCCGATCTTTCCGTCATGAGCAAGAGCGCGGAAGTGTTTTTCAAAGCCGGGTTCCGCGAATACCGTGAACGTAATTACCTTCGGGCCAGAATGCAGTTTGAAACGGTTCTGCAGGTTGCGCCCGGGCATCCGTTGGCCAGGCTTTATCTGGACAACTGCAATAAGGAAATCGAGGAAGAAGTTCGATTCCATCTCGAAACGGGCAAGAAAAGCATGGAAGCCGGCAAGCTGAGGGATGCGCGGGGTCACTTCCAGGCGATTACACGATTGCTTTTCCGTGACCAAGCCAACCCGGCCTTGGCCGAAGCGAAAGAACAGCTCGAGAAACTTCGGAAGACTTCACAAGGGGAGGGCACTTAAATGGGTGCGGCCCCGATCCTCAACATTCTTCGAAACGGTGAGATGATCAGATCCGTGCCGATCGAGGGCGAGGCCATCCTCGGACGATCGGAAGGTTGCGTCATCCGTCTCGAAGACCGCGCGATTTCTCGACAGCACGTTGTTTTCCGTCTGACCGGAGATGGCGTACAGGTTGAAAAAAAGAGCGAATTCGCACCTCTTCTTGTGAACGGCCGCGACTGCACAAAAGCCCTTCTTAAGGAAGGTGATGTGCTTTCGCTTGGCCCGTACGTTTTGCAGCTTAAGATTGCCGAGGTGGCGACGGAGGCTCCGGCGGGGGCAACGGCACCGGTGCTTTCGGTGAATAATCTCCCGCAGCTCGGGAACAAGGATCCGACGCGACCGCTCGAAACACAGGACCAGTCGGTCGCACCCGAGCCGGGACCGAACGCCGAATTGGCCGGCCTTGATCTCCCGCTCAACGGATCTCCCGACGCGGCTCCTCATGCGACTGAACATCCCGACCTGGAAGCAAACAGTCTGGGTGGGAAGCTCGAATTAATCGACCCTGTTGCTGAAGGTGGCGAGCCGGAGATCGCGCAGGCCGATGAACAGCAGCCCGCTCCCGGTTCCGGCGACCCTCCGGCGCTGGTGCCGGCAGAAGCGATCGAAATTTCCGAGGTCATCCTCGCGGACAGCGACGCTCCCACCAAAGTCGCACCGCTTGGAAGAATCGCGATCAAGCTCATTTTCAAGCCAGGAGAGGCGAACGTCGAGGAATTCGAGCTGACTCAGGACGAGATCACGATTGGACGAGGCAAGAATTGCGAAATCGTCCTGAACGACAAAAAGGCTTCCCGGAAGAACACCCTTATCCGCAAGTCGGGCATGAATTTCGTCATCAAGGATCTGGATTCCGCGAACGGTACCTTCGTGAACGGGACCAAAATAACGGAACAGGAACTTACCGGTGACGACAAAATCAGAATCGGAGAAATCGAATTCCTTTTCCAGGCCTCGAGCGTCGACTTCAAGGCGCAGGAAAAGAATTTCATGTCGTTGCAGCCCGCCGAGCAGCCGCCCGAGCAGCCCCCCGAGCAGCCCAACGATCAACCGGCCGAATCCTTGGCCGGTCTTCCCGAAATCAACCTGCCGCAATTAACGGAATCGGGGGCGAAATTCGAACTGCCGCCGAGCCACGTCAGTCTGCAAGCCCCGAAAGAACCCCCTCCGGTCAGCGGACCAAATATGTCCAGGTTTTCGACCGGGCCCATCACGGGAATCGTCGGAGTCGGTCCGGGACGAAAAGCCACGTTATTGGAGAAGTTTCGCGCCCAGCCCAAGCCCCGGCAGTTTCTGATCGCTTCCATTCTTTTTCTGGTGCTCTGGTGGGCGATGGAGGACGAGACCCCTCGGCAGAATGCGGCAAAACAGCAGCCCAAAACAAGACCGAGCGCGATGGCGACCGAAAAGCTCCCGCCGACCTATGAGAATCTGACCCCCGAGCAGAAGAAGTTTGTCGAAACACAACGGAACATGGCTTGGGACTATTTCAAGAACAGCGAGTTTGATAAGGCGCTTTATGAACTCAACAAAGTCCTGGAAATCCTGCCCGGAGACGAGAAGGCGCGGGAAATTCAGCGTTATGCAACCCAGGAAAAGCGCAAAATCGAGGCACTTCACGAAGAAAAGAAAAAGCGCGAGGAGGAAGCGCGGCTGAAAGCAAAAATCGCGCAGCTTACCGAAGAAATCCGCGAGCGGATGAAGAAAAAGGATTATGAGCAGGCAAAGGAACTTTTCTCGCAGGTGCTTGCGCTCGATCCCGACAGTCAGGATATCGCGGCCTGGAAAAAGGAACTTGAGGAATACGAGGAGCAGAAGAGGCTTCGTGAGCAGGAACGCGAAATCCGCGCCCAAATCAACCGGCAGGCCTGGACGACATACCAGGAAGGCCTGGCCTTGAAGAAGCAGCAGAAACATCACGGTGCGATCGCCCTGTTCAGGAGAATTTTCGAAATGGGCGCGACGGATAAGAAAGTCACAGTGATGGCTTCGCGCCGGATCGCGCAGTCGCGCGCTGCAATCGCGGCGAAACGCGAACCCATCATGCAGGAAGCGACGCAGCTGGAAGAATCCGGCGAACTGGCGAAAGCTTTTCAGCTTTACGAAAAGGCGGTCCAGGTCGACCCGACCCATCGTGCCGCTCACGCCGGGATGGATCGGCTTAAGGGGATTCTCCACGATCGCGCGAAAGGGATGTATACCGAAGCGGTTCTTGCCGAGAGCTACAGCGACTTCGCGGTTGCCAAGAAGAAGTTCGAGGAATGCCTGTCGACCGCGCCCCGGGATGACATTTACTACGAGCGTGCCCAGCGCAAGCTCAGTCACTATTTCAAGAAAGACGAGCCTTTGCCGCCATGAAGGAAACCGTGATTAAAGCAGTGTCCGCGTTTTCTGATCCGGGCGCCAGGCCAGGGCAAGAGGACTACGTGCTGGTAACCGCCGAAAAGGGGATCTTCAGCATCGCGGATGGTTTTGGAGGCCCGGGTCCCGGAGCGCTCGCTGCGAAAACCGCGTGCGAATCAGTTCGAGGGTTCCTGATAAAGGAAGCGGGAGATTTGGAGGCGACCCTGCCTTTCGTGCTCCGATCGTATTTTTCACTCGCCGGGAATGTTCTTTTTAATGCCCTGATCCACGCCAATCGTAAGCTCCTGTTACTGAACCAGGGCAAGAACGTTCACGAAAAAGGGGGAGCGTCCCTGCTCGCGGGTTACATGGATGGCGATTTGCTGGCGCTCGCGAATGTGGGTGCATGTACGGCCTGGCTCTTTCGAAGCGGGATCGTGACAGAACTCGTGGCCCCGAGAACTTACGGACGTTTGATCGATCCGTTTCTTTCGACTCGTGCTTCGGGCCGTGACGAAGCCCGGGTTCCGTTGATGGCGGTGGGCCTTGTGGATGATCTCGAGCCTGAGATTCTGGAATATCGAATCCAGACGGGTGACTGGCTTCTTTTGCAGACCAGTGATCCCGGGATCGCGATTCGCGAAGATCTCATGACCCTTCAGCTCCAGGGGCTGGCGCCCGAAGACGCGGCGAACGAGGCCGTGGCCCTTCTGGGGAGCGGGACTTACAAGGAAAACACGTCCGCTGTTTTTGTTTCGTTTTGACGTGATTTCAACTGGTTAAGTCATGGCTTTTAATCATTGACCGTTCTTGTCCGTGATTTCATACTATAAGTAGACCTCCGTATTTTTTGGGGGAGGAGGTCATGTTTTCCTGTGTCGCTTCCGATGAGTGGATGGAGGCGGGCAAGGAGCTGCGCAATGAGAATAAGACGATTTTTAAAAAATTTCCTGGAGGACGAACGGGGTCAGTCCACGACTGAATACATTTTGATTTTGGCCGTAGTGGTGATGGTTGCGATGAAATTCCGACAGAGTTTCGGGAGCAAATTGACCAAGATCGTCGATATTTTGGGTGGCCAGATCGAACAAGGTATCGAGAATCCGGGATACTAAAATAAGTTCCTTTTGGGGCTTTTGGGATGCGCATGGGGAAAATGG
>DATDSK010000010.1:0-2698 GCA_035291325.1 Bdellovibrionota bacterium
CCTTTTCTTCTCGTTGAAAGAAATGGTGCGCCTGGCTTGCGGCACTGAGACTCAGCGTCCCAGTCTCGATCGCTTCCATCACGCCCGGAACGGATTTGGAAAGGCGCATGGCACTCAGCCTTCGATCCGCGGCTCCTTCACTGTAACCGTAATGCTTTGTCAGAAACTCGAACATGCTTCCAAAACCAAGCTCGAGATGAAGGCGCCTGGCTTCGATCTCGCATAAATGTCGGATCAATTCGACCGTGACCTCCCGTTCTTTTTTGACGAGCAGATCGGTTTGAGAAATGAGTTCTTCCTGGTTCAGGCTTTTCAGATATTTCATGCATTCGAAATACCACGGGATTCAAGACCCCCTATTCAGCGCGAGAACGCCCTATAAGCTTAAGAAAAACACCACCACCGAAAACGGGACGCGCGCCCTCAATCATGTGATTGGAGCGGGACTACACGCTCCAGTTGAACCAAGATCAGCCGATTTCCAGGGCGAGACAGAAATCCGAGAAAATCGTGTCAACAAAAATTGCCATCAAAAGATTTATTCATCTTTCTTTATTTAAAAGATCTTCCCGGCGATACCGCGGAAGCGGGCGCGGCCACGGAGGTCTGCTCTCTGCTCGTATCTGCTCCCTGCCGGGATGGGCGGCCAGTGGAAGATTGCGACATCCTGCAAACAGGGCGGTACGTCGGCTGCCGCCAAGGCTCATCAAGACATTGTGGCCGCTAGTTCGGCAAGCAACGAGCACACGGCAGACGAACTTCGCCCCATCGGCCATCCAAAGCTCGAGAAAGAGCAATTATTATTCTTCCCCTATAATGAAAGCGGAGAAAGCTCTGCGACAATCGTCACTTTGCATCACACCAAAGGTCACATCGCCTGCACCATCACCGGTGCTCGCCCCAACCTCACGAGATTGGTAATACATGCCCCGACGCGACAGCTTTCGTTCACAGCTCACTGCTTCGACGCTCCGGATTCGTTTGCCGGAATCAAAAAAATAGCGTCCAAACTGGCTTTCGACAGCACGAGTCGCGGTTATTTCACATCTGTCTTGCGCAGCCAAAGAAACGTTCGTCGCAGCAAAGCTGCATACCGACAAAGACAGAATAACAGTGATTATGATCTTCACTTGAAGTCCTCCAAATGGAGCAATTCTATTTTCCGAGTACCGAGTATATTTGCTTCAGCATCTCTCGACTAAACACCGCAATTTTGCCGGAATCATTCTGGCTCAAAGCCCGAGTCATCTTCCCTGTGAATTCGAGATTTGCGTTCGCTATAGCATGCAGCTTCATCAGTCGTTGCTCAACCGGACGCAAAAGTGCCGTGGAAAATTCCAGAAACGTTGCCTCATCCATCGTCGAATGCCCACTCGCCGACGCCTTTTGAAGCCACGCCATTGCCCGTTCAAAAATATCCGCATCGGCCATCCAAAGCTCGACCGAGGATGATTCGGTCGCAAGGTTCACATAGATTACGGAATCTCTAGAACTGGCCTTCGCGGCTTGAAAAGGCGGAGGACCTGAATGAAAGGAGATCATCTGTTTCCCGGAAGGTGACTGGAGGCCGGTCACGGGCGTGCTTCGACCTCCGATCAACTGATTTCGACGAACAATGGTCCAGCCTTGAAAATCGAATTTATTCGAGAGCGGCTCCAGAGTCTTGACCCAATTAGCCAGAACGTGCTTCGTAATGGCGCTTCTATCTCTGATATACTCCATCAGGCGAGGAATTCTGGTCTTCGGAACCCAGCCATCGGTCGCGTTTTGAGTCATTTCTTTCATTGCGTAAAGACGCAATTCATAAGGCTCCGTCAATAATTCCTCGAGATCCACGCTTGCCCGGTCCCCTTCCAGTTGCAAATTCAATCGACCGCTTGGAAACCAGTCCTTTTTATCAAGAATGTTAGCCCAGATCCGGGCGTGGAGGGCTTCATGCGCCGCGATCGGAATGCCGTCCTTCGGGTCGGTGAGAATGTGCACCGGCAACCAGATTTCGGTTTCCTGAGTGACTCCCGGCCGCCTTTCGAAAGCGGCACCCCCGTCCTCGAGTTCTGAGAGATTCAACTTGAGCGAAACCCTATGGTTCCGTTTCCTCAAGCCGTGGGCGAAACGGTTGAGTTGAGAGCCACCACTCTCCAGTGGAGAAATCAGAATAACCAAAGGATCATCGGTCGGCATCCAAACGGTTCCTTCGCGCGTAAGGATCTCCTGGGCCTTTAGCATGAGCGCCCTCGCAAGGGCCTGCTTCTTTCCAGGTTCGTGAGTCTTCACGAAGTCGATGAATTGCTGAAGAAGCTCCCTTCGTTTCGCACCCAGTTCAGCTTCGGCACCGACGTTTCGCAACTGCAGCGCGATACAGTTCTTCTGAGGTATGTCAGCATGAGCACAAAAGGATATCGAGAGAATCGACAAAATCAGTAAAAGGCGGCTCTTCATAACTTGGCATCGAAACAGTCGCATCTCGGATGACTACACATCGTCTAGCAGCGTTTTCAATGCGTCAGCGCAAGGTTTTTTGGATCGCCACTTCGCAAACCCAGCTCTCAAGAAATTTCCGCGCTCCTCCGGATGTTCAAAATCACACGCCCTGATATACAGATCCATTTTGTCCGGGTTCAAGTGGCGCAACCTTTCGAAATCTCGCTTCGACCATCCCCTCTTTTCCACCACTTGTTGAATTTGTTCTTCGAAAAAA
>DATDSK010000011.1:0-9924 GCA_035291325.1 Bdellovibrionota bacterium
GCGCTTCAATAACGGCGCGGTCCTGCGCGATACGAATTTCACGCTGAAAGGCAACACCGAAGGTGAGCTCTCGATTTCGAACGGGCCGGCTTACGACTTCGGCATCCGGGCGAAAAACACGACGACGCAGAAAACCTTCACCCTGACCAATTCGGGCGGCTCCGAAGTCACGAATATCCGCGAGCTCGCGGGCAACGCCCTGCTCGCTCCGTTCACGTTTCACGCCGGCGCTTTTCCGGGCCTGGGTGGAACGTGTTCCAGCACTCTCGCCGCAAGCGCGAACTGCACGTTTATCGTCGACTTCGTTCCATCTGCAGCCGGAGTTTTCAACGATGTGATCACGCTCGACTACGACAACGGACTTGCGGCAGCCCAGAGCACACGCGCCATTCAGGGAACGTCACAGGCCGGATGGAATCCGGGGGCCGCAACCGCTCTGGCGGGACGCGCCTTTCATTCAGCCGTCTGGACCGGTTCTGAAATGATCATCTGGGGCGGCCAGAATGCCGCAAGCTCGTTCAGCAACGGCGCGCGCTACAATCCCATACTGAATTCCTGGACGGCACTCAGCAATCTTGCAGCTCCCGCGGCGAGAAGCCGCCACACGGCCGTTTGGGCGGGCAATCTCCCGACGCCACTGATGATTGTCTTCGGAGGAATCGATGAAACCGGAACCGCCTTGAACTCGGGCGCGATGTACGATCCGAATTCAGATACCTGGACCCCGCTTCCCGCCCTCGGCGCGCCCGAAGCACGTTACGGACATACCGCGATCTGGGATGACGTCCGCAAAAAGATGATCGTCTGGGGCGGCGCGAACGCGGAAGCCGTGATTGCGTCAGGGCTCGGATATGTTTTTGATCCGGCGGCCGGCGCGAACGGCAGCTGGAGTCTCATCAACGACGGCCTCGGGCAGACGCCCTCCGCGCGCTACGGACATTCCGCCAGCTGGACCGGTGCGAAAATGCTAGTCTGGGGAGGCTGCGGGGCGAAGAACGCCGGGACCTCCTGTCAAATAGGGGCTGAAACCGATACGGGTGGAATCTTTGACCCGCAGACTGCGAGCTGGATCGCGACTTCGGTCGCGGGCGCGCCCTCGGCGAGGTTCCAGCACGCATCAGTTTGGACCGGAACAGAAATGCTCATTTGGGGTGGCGCGATCGATCCGACCGGACTGGAAGCGGGCATTGTCACGACGAACTCCGGCGGATACTACGCGCCTCCTGCAGGAATAGCGGGTGATACCTGGACGGGCACAAGCATCGCCGCACCTCCCGATGCCCGCAGACTGCCGCTTGCGTTCTGGAACGGAACAGGTGCGATCTTCTGGGGAGGAATGACTGATTCGGGCACAGGATCGATTCTCCAGAACGGAAACGTGTGGAGCGCGATGAGTACCGTCGGCGCTCCCACGAGGACCTTCGGAACCGCGGGAATTTTTACCGGCACGGCGGATCGACGAATGATCGTGTTTGGCGGTTCGGATGGCGCGGCGATCTATTCAAACGTTATCGCCATCTACTCACCCGAATAAAGCCCGCCGATTCCAGGCTAGTTCGACAACCGGATCCGGACCTGCGCAGTCGCTCTGCTCGCCTTTGAATACTGGCCGAACGCGCTCGTTGCCGAACCCTGAAGAACATCCGCCCCGAGACCGATCTCGAGCACTTTGGATTGGGGCAGCCAGTATTTTAATTGTCCGATCCAGCCTCCGTCGGAAAACATGTAGCTCAAAGTCGTCTCGAGAGTCTGCTGGCCCCAAACAGGACCTGTTGCATGGAGAGCCAACAAGGTCTGTGTTTTCGGCGAAAGTCCCCCTTCGGGAAAGCCAGCCCCATGAAGCGTCTGCGAGAACTGAAGACCGGAAGCCCAGTTCCCGAGCCGGGTGTAGTCCGCGCCCAGGACATAAGTCAACTCGCCTGCTTCAGCGTTGACGTAAGAATTGTTCAAAAAAGCGCTGAAAGTCCTGCTCGGAGTCCAGACGGTTTCCCACCGCAGGAGAAAAGTCGAAAGATCAGCCGTACCCGTGAATCCGAGACTGTGGATTCGTTTGTGGAGTGGTGTCAACCGAACGACGAACGGATTGAGCTGAAGTGCCGTCGTGTAGTACGGCATGCGATCCAAATAGTTCAGATAGAACCAGGACAGATCATAGCCTTTGATCTGGGACGTGAAACGAAAGCCCACGTCCATGTTCTTGATGGCTATCGGGAGCGGGTTATCATCGGCGATGGAAATCGAGCTCAAGGGAATGGTGCCCAGTGCCGGGTAAAAGTCACTGCCCGGAACAGGCAGTTTGTTGAACCTTGGCTGCGGAATCAGCAGAAACTGAAAAGCTCCGCTCTTCCTGACGTGCTTGATATTGATCATCGGTACCGGAATCCGCTGATACTCGAGATCCATGAGCCCGAAATCCCGGTAGTCCTTCGGGTTGACGATATCGGCGTAATAGGCCCCGAACGTTTCTCCCCAGACGGCCTGCTGGTTGCCCGCCTGTACGAGCCAAGGCATCGATTTGTATTGAACATAGAAATCGCGGATCGTGACTTCACCCGAATTGTACGCCTGAGCCGGAATCGGGTGAACAGCATCAGCCCTTAACCGGACATCCCCTTTGAAGAGATACTCCCCGCGTTGCTCCACGGTCCCGATTTGAAGGTCGTAGCGATGCAGGTCCAGGCTCTCGTGCCCGTCGAACGGGCGGCCATAGCGAGCATCAAGATTCAGCTCCGTGTTCGAGCGGACGACCCTTGCCGACCACGCGGCGCACGGAAGCAATGCTGTCGCCGCTGCCGCCGCCAGGACTGAAAAAAGCTTATTCCGTGATCGAATCTTTATTAAAGAAACTGTCATCCAACTTCTCTCGCCGGAACTGCCCGTAAACCAGCTCAGACCTCTTCAGCGGCTGCGTGTAGTCCGTGATCACCGTCCGGGTCATTACGGGGCGACCAAGGCTTGGCTTGAAATCAGAGTAAGTCGCGGTCTTGAGGGGCTTCCCCGAAAGAGCGAAAAACGTCGCGCGAAGCGGCCTCAGGTCCGTCTTCGAAACCCAGTACTCCAGGCGGTCATAGGTCACGTTCTTGTTCTTGGCCTTGAGTTCAAGCCGGTAACAATCCGTATCCTGGATTTTCTCAGTCCCGAGGATGCGAACATTATAATCAGCCGCAAAGTTGGTACGAGCGATGTCGCCGTTCGACACTTCGCCGGTCAACCGCTGCTGGAGACTGACGCGCGTCGGCCGCTTGATGGTCGGAAGAAAAAACCAAAGATCATTCCCGTTCATCAGGAGTTTTCGTCCCCTTAGCCTCACCGGATCGATCGTTTCGACCAGACAGAGCTCGTTGCCCTTCACGTAAACTCGATAGGCGGTCTCGGTGCGTAACTTTCCCTTGGAATAATCGAGAACTTTCGCCACAACCGAATAGGCTCCCCCGGGGCCACGGGCAAGATCGGCCTTTTGCACGATTTGAAGAGGACTCGGCTCGGCGCCGAACGCAGAACTCGCACTCAACCCGATCAGCAAACCCGCGGCAATCAAAGAACGCATTCAGTCTCCCTAAATATTATGTTTCAAAGCATCCACGATCGGTATCTTCGAAGCCCTGAATGACGGAATCGCGGCGGCAATGATCGAAGTGACGAGAATCAAAGCCGAGGCCATTTGGTAGGCCTTGAAGCTCAGATCCACCCGAATCAAAAGCACGGTGCTCGCGCCCGGCACGGTCAACGGAATTTTCAGCCAGTTCACGATCCAAGTGAGAAGGAAGGAGAGCGCGATTCCGGCGATAACACCGAAAACGCCAAGAATGATCCCTTCCAGCAGGAACTGCCCCATCACCTGCGCTCTCGTGAAGCCAAGCGCTCGAATGGTCCCGATTTCCCCGGTCCGTTCATAGATCGCCATCCCGATGACATTCAGAATCCCAAGCAGAACAAGCGAGGTGATAATGAGTTCCACGAACCGGTTCTGAACCTTATAATAGTCCAGAACTTCGCGATAAAGCTTCGCGAGGTCGAGCCAGCGCTGAATTTTGAGTTCGGGATCGAGCGCGGTGAGCTCTCGCCGGAGACTCTCCCTCGTCGAATCGACCAGATCATCAGCCTTGAGCCCGACGACGATGATCTCCACCTGATCCGTATCGAGAAGCTTCTGCGCCGTCGAGAGCGGCACGGCAAAAGAGGTATCATCCACCTCGTTCACTCCGGTCGCGAACAAACCCGAAATTTCCAACTCAAGCGCATTGATGACGTTGTCATAAGTGTAGCCGAGAATATTGATGGTATCCCCCGGTTTCACCCGCAAGCGTTTCGCGAGCAAATGCCCCACCATGATCTGAAACGGTCTGTCCGGAGAAAGCGATGAGCCCGAAATGATCTGAAACCCCTGGGCGCGTTTCGGTTCGGCTTCGATATCGAAGCTCAACCCCATCGCGGTCGTCGAATATTCCCCTGAGCTGATCAAAGCCGGGAAGGAGATCCGGCCGGCGACGTTCGTCACTTCCGGATGGCCTCGGAGCAGCTTCATGACCGCGTCGCCCTTCTTGACAAGGGAGTCCCTCGGTACCTCTCCCGAGCGCTCCCAATATTTTTCGGAAGCGATCTGCAGGTGCCCGTATTGCGAATTGATGGCGACCCACTGCAATTCGTTCATCATACGATTCACGAATCCATAAAACAGAATCATCGCACTGAAGCCGCCCGCGATCATTCCGATACTCAGGGCCGTGCGCCGCTTGTTGCGGAAGACGTTCCGAAAGGAAACTTTTAGCTGCATGGTCGCTCCCCGATCCTAAACACCCGTATCCTCGCGTCCGTCGCGAAGATGGAAAACCCGTTTCATCTTCGCGAGCACGGACGGGTCATGACTCGAAACGACGAAAGTGACTCGTTCACGCTCATTGAGGTCACGCATCAGATCGAGGATCTCGGCTCCGGTCTTGCGGTCCAGATTCGCCGTGGGTTCATCGGCGAGAACGACTTTCGGCTTCTTCACCATCGCACGTGCGATGGCGAGCCGTTGCCGTTGTCCACCGCTCATCTGACTCGGGCGATGTTTGTAAAATTTTTCCAGGCCGACTTTGGCCAGGGCTTCCTCGGCGAGTTGACGTTTCTTTTCGGCATTCAAGCCGTTCAGGAGCAGCGGGTATTCGACGTTCTCAACCGCGTTCAAGACGGGAATCAGATTGAAAGTTTGAAAAATAAAACCAAGCTTGGCAGCCCGAAGCTCAGCCAGCTCGTGTTCATGAAGCTTGCCGATATCAGTTCCTTCGAACCAGACGGAGCCTCCCGTGGGCTGGTCGATTCCCCCGAAAAGGTTCAGGAGAGTCGTTTTGCCGCTGCCCGAGGGCCCCGCCAAGGCCACGAACTCACCCGGTTTGATGGTCAGATTGATGGCACTCAGTGCCACGAGGTCAAGTTCGCCGAACTTGTACCGTTTCGACAAGTTACGGGCTTCCAACAGCGAGGCGTCCTGATAATCCGGCATGCATCAATTCTAAAGAACTATGCCACCAAGAGCAAACCCCGAAGCCGCAAACGAGATAGTGCTTTTCAAGACCCCGGCCTCAATGATTTTCATTAAAATGATCGAAATAATTAGGGATTTTCGATAATTTCCGATCTTTTTTCTCAAGTTATTCCCGTATTCTGCCGATAAAATTCATGTGAGACCCCCCCATTTTATTTGGAATCGGCTGACCCCTGGCATTCGCCAACACCTCATTCGGCGCTCAATCGATCTGAGCCGGCAAAGTGACCGCTACGTCTTTAAAATCGCTGAGAGCAAAGAGGAACTCGAAGGCGCCTATCGGCTGCTCTATAATTCCTACCTGAGAACCGGCCTCATGGACCCTCATCCCAATCAGATGAGATGCAATGTTTATCAGGCGCTCCCCTACACGACGACGGTCATTTGCAAAGAAGGCAATCGCATCATTGGGACGATCGGGATTATCAAAGATTCTCCGATCGGCTTCCCGTCCGACAAAGTTTTCAAAGAACAAAACGATCTCTATCGGAAGAAAGGCTTCCAACTCTGTGAACTTTCCGCTCTCGCGGTCAGTCCCGGGAATCGCGGAAACCATGAAGTCAGCCTGTCGCTGATGAAATTCATGTTTTTCTACATCACGCGATACATGAATTGCACGATGATGTGCGCGACGATTCATCCGCGCGCTTTTGATTTTTATGCGGCGCTTTTCAGCTTTCAGCGGAATGGCGAGATCGTCAAATACGAGTTCGCGAACGGCGCGCTCGCGACGCATATTTCAGGCGAATGCGCCCCGATCGAGGGCTTCATGAAATTCGCCTACAAGGACGTCGAGCCCGAGTACAATCTTTACAATTTCATATTCCTGCATGAAAGCCCTTCGATGCAGTTTCCGAAGCGCAAGCACACCTGCGTTCTTGATCCCATCATGACGCCGGAACTGCTGAAGTACTTCTTCGTGGAAAAAACGGACGTGTTCAAGAACTGCTCGCCCGAGGAACTCTCTTTGGTCGCGAGCGCCTGGAAGCTGCATTTCGACATCGGGACGGTTCCATACCTTAAGGACGTGGACATCTCCCGCTCCTTTCGTTATCCGACCCAGGTTCAGGCCGTTCTTCTGCACGAGCACCGGGCGGTCTTTGGCATGATCAGTGATCTTTCCGAAGGTGGCTTTTTCTTTCAAACAGACGAAAAGCTCGCCCCCGCGCCGTATCACGAAATCATTTTCAACTTCAGTCACAAGACCTTTCGCATTCCTTGCACCCCACGCTGGCACCATGAAAAGGACGCAAACCGCCTGGCCGGAGGGTATGGAATGGAATTCCTCGTCACGCGAGTCGACCTGCTCCAGGCGCTTCGCGAGATCATGCAAGTGAAAGGCGATGAACGATCCCAGGATGAAGCAACAAAACCGGATGAAAACATTATCCCGCTGAAGAAAGCCGCCTGAAGGGTTGGCACTCGTGGGGCGCTCGTGCCCGTAAAAAATCTTCCCGGTTTCGTTACCTGGCGGAGGAGCAAGCGCCGCCACTTGCATTCTGCGCTACGTGTGGCCTTTGGGACACATCGCCAAGACGCTACATTTCCTTCTTCTGTGCGCTTGCGTTAAAATTAAATCATGGGGTTAGGGAAGCGGGGCGACGGGATCAGGGCTGGACCGGTCCGCCTTTTATTCACCATTGCTTTGACCATCCTGAAATCGCTTTGCGCAACGCAAGCCGACGCAGTTGAGGGATCTTTTGTCTCTCTCCGGTCCCGGACCAGCACCGGAGAGGTCAAAACTCAGCATTATCTCGAGCTGATTGTCCGTCCAGACGATCAGGCTCATCCCAAATTGCAGAACTTTCTCGCCCGCGAAGGTGAAAAAGCCCTTGTCGAGGAATACATCAGCCGCAAACTCCTGGCCGAAGATAAAGCGCACGACATGAAGTCGCACTTTCTGATCGGAGGGAAAAAAGTCGCGCCTCCGAAAACCTCCTCGATCTACTACTTCGAATTGAAATCTCCCGCCCTTCCCAAGTCACTGTCGGAACTCGATGATCGCCTGATCGGATCGATCAAGGTCGTTTTTCCAACCCCGGACCACCCACTCCTCCCATCCCAGGAGCGACTGCTTCAGCAAATCGCGCAAGGAAAAATCAGGGCCCCTCTGATGGTGGAAAAAGGTGCCCCAGACCCCGCAACCGCCCACCTGGATCGGTCTTTTCGCAGTTTGAAGTCCAGCCGCTTGAAAGTCCTGAACGAGGTACCTGCGGCATTCCTAGAGCCCATCCCGAACGGAGCGGAAGTAAAAAACTTTCTCGTGAAAAGAGGAAATTATCCCGGCATCTCAGAAAGGCTGATCAACTTTGCGGGGAAGGCAGTCCGCCAGCCAGGCAACTTTCACCAGACCGGTCCGGTCTTTCTCGAAACTTCGGTCGGCGCGCGACTCAAACTCTATCAAGACGTTTACGGCTTCGAACCCAAGCTCCTCTTCGAGGACAGCATTCTCACGGTTCCCGGAGGACCAAAGTACACGACGATCATGGTTCATGAAGACGTCCAGCAATATTTCTACGCAATGCACAAGGCTGCGGGCGGCTCTACGGAACTCCTGACCACCATCAAAACATCGAAAGAGTTCGAATCCAAGTATCAGGGGCTCAGCAATAGTGACCTCTGCCAGCGCAAGAGCGGCCATTATTACCATAAGCCCTGCAGTCTCTCGATCAGCCTCGCAGAGCCGATCGTATCAGAGCTGGATGGGACCGAGAGGCCGACGGTGGCGATGCCAACGACCGAGCCGCCGAAACGCCTGCCCGTTCAGAAACCGGGCACCGCACTCGAGAAGGACGTGAGACTCTCAAAGCGCCCTCCGGCCGCCGGATGCGTGATCGAGCGCTTGCTTCAGCTCAGGTCGACCGAGATTGGCAAAATACCGCGGCTGTGATGAATTTCTTCATTGCGTGCAGACAATGAGAATGTCGCCAAACGTTCTAAACTTCTTGGGCATGTTAATCACTCCGCCGTTACCCCATGCGACCAATACAACGATCCCTGCCTCAACGATAAACCGATTGTTTGCCGAATCTCTCTTGGCCCTGAAGATCCAATTAAATTGATTCGCAATCGAATTGTGTGATCCGCCGGCGGCCCTCATCCCCCAGACGTAGGGAGTCGTGGCAGTATAAGCGCCGCTTGCGGCTCCCGGATTGAACGAACTTTCCGCCCCCGCAGTATAGACGGGAAATGAGTCGGCGTCTGCCACCGGGGAGTAGGCAACCTGGGCAATGCATTGAGAAATATTCATGCCCGCATAGGTTCCTGAAAAGATGTTGACCGTTGAGCCAGCGCCTCCGACCGTTTCGCCATCGAGCATGCGGCGTTGAAAAATTAATGTACTACTCGGCGGCGTGGTCGAGAGCGTGCAATCGGTAACAGTCTCCTGTCCTGGAGTTGCGACCCCGCCATCCGTTTGAAGAACAATGGATACGGCTGCAGGGCGAATGGGCCGCACCCCGCCTAAGAAATTGACTTGCAACTGCGCCGTGTATTGTTTCGGCGCGATTTTAGAAATGTTATCGATGCTTATGCTTTGGACACTCATGGTTTGATTGAAAGGTGAACCCACCGAAGCCAGAACGGGCGGAGGGCTCCCGACGGTACTGGAATGGAGCCGAGCCAGTGAAATCGCGGCAGGAAGTGCGTCGATGAATTTCTGGGGATTCCCGGGATTTGCGGGAATCGCGGTGTCGGTCAGATTGAACCTGCAAACATTCCCGCTCGCAAGCACCTTTGCCATGAGCCCCTGAAAATCCAGAACAGCCAGTTTTTCAGACAATGCTCTGGTTTCTCTTTGCTGATAAGTGATCATCTGGGTGAATCCAAGCATCACGATTGCAATCACTGCTGCCGCGACCATGACTTCGATCAAATTCACGCCGAGTTCGTTTTTTCGGATCACATGGCTCATTCAATGATTATGCGTCGGAATCTGCTCATGCCACAGTCAAAAGTAGCGGACAGCTTCGGGGGGAGGGGGGGGAACTTGGTGGAGCCGATCGGGATCGAACCGACGACCTGTAGCTTGCAAAGCTACCGCTCTACCAGTTGAGCTACGGCCCCACGCATCCAGGTTTTATTGGAAAGTTCAGGATTTAGCAACGTCGAAGTTAGCTGCTGGAATCGGGTAACAAACTCTGCTAGGTTGCCCCGTCTATGGCCGTATCACTCAATTTCGAGAACTATTCAAAAGGTTATCTGGTCGACAACGAATTGGTCGCCGGAGTTTCAGAACACCCCGAAAAGCCGGGAATCTTTGTCGCTTTCATGCTCGACCACACGACGGGCGAATACGTCGGATATCAGACGTTCAAGCACGTGCACGAAGCCCTCACGATCATCAACCAGGTCGAGCGTTCCTGGAAATTTGAACCCTTCAGCGTTTGCGCGGGGGC
>DATDSK010000012.1:0-8694 GCA_035291325.1 Bdellovibrionota bacterium
GTCTGGTGTTCATGGCGATCCTTTCGGTTAATCTATCTTAATGTTAGGGTAAATTCGTCAGGATTTCAATAATTCCCATGGGAATCAATAGCTTAAGTTCGCACTTTTAGGCCTAAGTCTTTGAGAATACGTGGATTGTCAGTCGAGACACTCGGGGTCGCGGGGCGAGTGCCGGGATACGAGGCTCGGGTCAGCTTTCCTCCTGAAGTCGACACGCGAGAGATCCGATCAGATATCGATGAAGTCTGCTTTAAGATCGATCAAACGACTGATCTGGTTCGTGGCGCTTTCGGCAGCCGGGCTCACGCCATCTCCGTCGTACGCCCAGAAAACCGCGATTCCGGGGTGCCTCACCCAAGGACTCGAAAAACTCATCGCCCCCGAGAAGGAACTCGAAACAAAAATTCGCGCACACCTTAAACAACTCGGTGTCCACGATCCCAAGCGCCGGGGAGAGATCGTCTCTTTCAGCAGCCAGCTTGAATCGCTCTTTTCTCAAATCCGGACTCCAGACGACGCCTTAAGGATCTGGCGGATGATCGAGCGTTTGTCCCAAATCGAATACACAAAAAACTTCGGAAGCTGGAGCTCCTCAGCCGATTATCTGAGGGAACTTCTCTCAGATCTGGCTCGTTTCGATTCCGTTGAACCCATTCTGCGGATCCGCCATCATTTCAGCGCGGAACAACGGGGAGAGTTCCTCCGGCTTCTTGATCGCGTCCCCGCCGGTTTTGATACCCAAGATAGAACTCTCTGGAACAATTTCGTCGCATCCCATCGAATGCTCTTCGAACCGGATTCGATTTTTGAATACGTCGCTCGAATCAGCGGCCGTGAATCGCTGGCCAGAAACTTCGCCGAAGAACATGAAATGCAGAACTTCTCAAAAGGCACGCTTACCGCCATTCAGAATCTTCCGGAAGAAACACGACTGAGAGCGAAGGCAGTGGCGTTCAAGCAGTATCGCGATACCCAAGCCCTCGCCGAGTTCGAGCAGTTCCAGAACGAAGCTAAGCGCGAAAGGAGAAACTGGGAGACCCTGTACCGCGCGCTCACCGAGCCCGAGTTCCAGGTATTCTTCCGAGGATTTCAAGGCCGTGCCAGTATCCGATGGAGTGAACTCGCTCCTCAGGTCGAAGCCTATTGGAAATCAATCGGACTCGGCGGGAACGCCTATTCATTCAAAGATGTCTATTCAGCAGCTCGAACCATTCAGCAAAGCTCGATCGGTGCAAGTTTGAAAGGTGAGGATCTTCTTCTTTATGGGAGTTTTCCAAATGGAAAAGCTGTCCCTCGCTCATCCGACCTGGACCTCCACCCGAGCAGGGGCTTGATGAAAAAGTATGTTGAGCTATTTAAAGACAAGCACACTCAAGAGGGAACCTTCGCCAAAATCCCCGAGCGTCGCTGGGATCGCAACAAACCGCCCGTGGCCGCTCACAAGATTTCCAAACAGCTCGTCGAGCTCGAACGGGAACTCGCGAGAACTCTTCGGGTCCACGAATATGAGCCCGGCAGCTTCATGACCATGGTGCTCACACGGCCCACGCCTCCTCAAGAAGCACACCCCGAATTCTGGGCACGAGAGATGATCAACCAATACAATCCTCTCTCGGTCCGCGTCACCAAAACGAAAATTTATCTCGAAGTTTACGACGCCTACAAATCAAAGATCCTTCAGCAAATCGAGATTTTGCCGTAGAGGCAGACGTAAGCGGGTCACCCGGAACTCATTGTTGTTTGCCAGTTTGGCATGAGCGTGATTTTTTATCTTTGGTTGGTTTCTTTGCTGCCGAATCAGAAGTCCAGGCTAATAGCAAATGCAAAGCTAATAAGACCCAGACGAGTACAAAGAATTTCCAATATTCACGATTCATTGAGAGCAACTGAAGAAAAGTGATTGCGCCAACCGCCAATATGATGCCGTTACTCGCGCCCCTCATGAGATCGGTTTTATCATGTCACCCGCCACGGGTTTCATTTGTTTTTATAACCAAGCCGGATCGCCATGACGTAAGCCGTGTCGAAGTCCGACCTGATGATCACCTCATCGCCGGCTTGCGCGACGTAATCGCAGTCGGTGGGAGTTGCCATAAGAACTCCCTGCGGCGGGACGTTTTCACGACTCATGAACCAGTCGACCGCCTGTCCCTTGCGCGCCAAGCCGATGCTCAGCTTCGCTCCGCCTTTCGAACCGGTCCCGCCATCCTCGTTGGTGACGCCATCCGGATGCGTGTCGCCGAGGGCAACATCCAGTCCAATAAACCGCTTACCGGCATCGAGCGGAATATGAAGCCCGTCTGCTTCCATCCGCCATCCCGAAGGAAGTTTAGGCTGTGCGCCGCCCCCATTCAGCTGAAGAGCGCCGGGAAATTTGCCGCCAAACATCTGTCCGCCTCCGTACTTCCGCCCGGCCGCGCTTTCGGGATCACCGATCTCGGTTCCTGAAGAAAAGACCCGATCCACAAGTTCATCCGGTTTTTGCCCGAGAACTTTGAGCGCGAGTTGGTTCACTATCACCGGATCCTTTCCGAGAGAGACCATGCGAAGCGCGTCAGGATAGAGCGGACCCGTCGAACGGACGTCGGATACCACGGAGAGATGGCCTTTTTTCTGCCATTCATAAAGATTTTCGACTTCGATCCCGCCACCGATTTCAGCGAATTTCGCGCCCTTTTCCCCGCTTGCCGAGCCCCCCCAATAGCGCCAAGCATCAGCTTCGGGAAGACGCGAGGAGTGAATCTGAACCGAGGTCAAGCCCGGCTCGGAATCTCGATCCCCGCGATTCAAATTTCGATTCGAAGGAGTCGAATGGTCTTGCCGATGGCCCAGAATGACAAAGTTCACCGGACGCGTACGAAACTCCTCAGGAACGTGAAAGTAAAGAGACTCTCCGGGGTTCAGCACCCTCGGATTAAACTTGTAATAAACTCCCGTGCAGGTCTTTTTTACGGGGCGAACAAAAAAACGTTGCGGATTACCGCCATATTTTCGATCAGCGCGGGCGAGGTCGCGAAGTTCCGCTTCGGGGTCAGTCACGAGGAGCTTCACCTGTTTCGTGAGTTCCGCACTGGCATTCACCGCTTTCTGCGGGTTCTCCCCTTTTTGACACTGAGTCGAAGAATCGTTGGCATAAGCTGATCCCGCAAGAAGAACCGCGCTCAGAAACCAGAATGGGTGTTTCATCATGAAGAGATTATCGCATTCCATTCTATGGCATTCCATTTTCTTAAAGGCCCGAAAGGACGGTCAATAATTTGACGAAGCCCCCCCTTTTCTTATTCCAAACACCTTTATAGTGCGCAAGGAACTCGGTAAAATGACCGAATGAAAGTTTCCGTCATCAAGTTCGTCACCCCCGCTTTCTCCGGGTTCGCGCTCCCGAGGAGCACGGTCCGGTCTCTTATGATCATCTCGCTGATTTGGGGCTTTGCGCCGCACGCGATCGCCGCGCCAATCCCGACCCCCACCACGAGCTTTCTCCAAACTTTGCAAGGCCCCACCCCGACGCCCAGTCTGAGCCCCGGCGGCTGGTCTGGGACGTATTTTATGCCCGGCGAGCGAACCTACTACCTACTGGACGTCGAGAAGGTTTTTTATCGTGAGCTGAAGCCCGGCGAAACGCTTTCCAAAGATGACTCGCCTCGCGCGATCACGATCGAGAGCCGTACCTTTGTTTTGGCCAAAGGCGCCGAAAAGCTATTCGATGAAATCGCGAGTGTCCCTGATCACTCGATCCATTTTGTCGCCGACTCCCAGAGTCTTGGCTCGCAGCTCGTCGGTCACTTCCAAAATTTCACGGCAACCAAGGCGGCTTCTGGGGAACCCGCGTTCAATTCCGTCCACTCACTCGAGTTCGTATCACAAGGGCTTCTGCAGGAATTCGAGAACTTCCCATTTCCCCCTCGCCCCGGAGCCAATTTTCCGAATTCAGGACTCATCATCCTGACCGAATTGTCTCGGATCGAGACGAAAGTTCGTCCGGGACTTGAGCCGTGGGTTTGCCAGCCTACGAATTCCCCGAAAAAAATCAATGATCTTCGCGTCGCGACGACCAAGGCGGTCGACGCATTTCACTACGGTTCGCAAAGTCTGGCCCAAAGCTGTCGCGAAATGCTGAAAATCGAACCCGCACGACGAGTCAAGGCCGCTCAAAAACTCGACGCTGAGCCTTGGGTCCCTTTTCTCAAACGTAAAGATGACGCCAGAAAAAAAACCCTGCAATTCGCAACCCAATGCTCCCAAAAAATGAGCTGTGGCTGGAATCGGTACGCGAGTCTTCAACAACTCGGACAAGATCTCCAGAGGATCTTTTCTGTTATCGATTACTCGTTCTGGAACTACTCGAGTCAGCTCCAACGTTTCGAGACTGAAGCGGTCATGAAGGAGCAGGACACCGTTTTTAAAAAAGAGCTCGCTCAGGAGAAGGAGAAACTTCTCCGGCTCGTCGACGAGCTCCAGTGCAAAGAAATGGGTCAGCTCGCTCAGAAACTTCCAGCTCAAAAAGATGCCGTAAAAAAACGACTGACTGAAATTCTCGATGAAGTTCGGGACGCGAAGGATTCGAGCTGGCGGCAACTTTCGCCAATTCTGTCAAAAACGGCAACTCAAGCCGTGCAAGGGAAAGAGCATGCTCCCGGCGACGAGCTCCTCAGGTATATCGATAACGACCCGACTGTTCAGGAACTATTCCGGGTCTGGGAGGTCTTTCCGGATCAGGTTCTCGCCAAAGTCATCGAAACGAGCCCTCACCGAAAGGGGCAAACCCAACACCTCTACCGCGAGTATCCGAAAGCCCTTACCGAGGCAATCTGGCAGAGGATCAGGAATATCAGCCAATCATCGGCAATTAACGATTCAGAAAACGATTCTTCCCTCTGGCAAGCGTTCTTTCGAAGTCTCCAGAGCCATCTCCGCACTGAACTCGATTGTCAGGGCAAAGCCGTATCCAATTCGGATCGCGAAAAATGCGTCAAGAATTGGTTGAGCTCTCTTCCCACGATGCTCCATCGTGGGCTGTTCGACCGCGTGCTCGAAGAAAAGAGATACTCAAGCCGAAATCAGCTCAAAACAGTTGAGAACCTTGCTCTTCGGAGCGCCGGCGTTTCCCGCGCGTTCAAATTCCTCTTCCGGATGAAGTGACTTCGCCCGAGCCAGGGATTCAGAAAGTTCCTCCTCCGCTTGCCCAAGCGAGTAGCTCGAATCGAGGAGAAAACGCTTTGATTCGGGCTCATAGCGAAGCAGTCCCGATTCCTTCACCAGAAAGCGAGAATAGGAGCCCCCCTTCAGAGTGGCCTCGGCGATCAGGAATTTTTCGGTCTCCGGGGCGGGCAGATCCACTCCGGAGGTGAGATGGATTTTGTCGTCAGCATCGACGATGTACTGCGAGGGAGTCCCGGATCGGATCCTTCGGAGCGCATCCGAATCGAGTTCCTTGAGGTCAAGAGGGAGATTCTCGAATTGTGGCGGCACATAGGTCGGTTCAGTCAGCTCCTGGAGCCGCTTCATGATACACGCCCGCTCCTCCCCTGCCGTGGGCACGGAGAGAAATATTCCGACGATGCATAAGATGGCGCACAACTGCCAGGCGGCCCACATCAGTCACTTATCGTCTTCGTCATCAGGCAGCTTAAAAGCGCGATCTAAAACAGAGAAAAAATTAAAAAAGCGTCAAAACCTTGACTTCCCCGTTGCATTTGTCCGGGGCACCACTGAATCCTCAATAACTCCGGAATAGTGTTTCTGATGATCAAGCAAAATTATTGAACTCGCCGGACAGTCGCACAAGACACACTGCTTTATTCTCTTAATCCGCGTAGACTGGAATCTAACGGTAATTTCGAGGAACGTTCGGGGGGGTACTATGAAAATCCGATTTATTTTTGCGTCTTGTCTCTATGCGGGACTTTCTATTGGTCTGAGTTCGAGTGCTTGGGCGACGTACAGTCTTCCTGAGTCACGCACTATCCAGTGGGCGGGAAATGTCGGCGTTCTCAATGACATTCCAGCCCGAACCACGATTTGCGCCACACTGACGCCATCGGACGGGAGCGACGACACGGCGAGAATTCAAAATGCCCTGAATAGCTGTCCCGTCGGACAGGTCGTGAAATTAAGTGCGGGCACCTTCAATGTATCTCCTCCCATTGTGATCAATAGGGGGGTCTCGCTTCGTGGCGCGGGCATGGGCACCACAATTCTTAAGGGCTACAGCGGGAGTTCATCATCGGCTTTTCTCATCATGGGGAATACAACTGGAAGAGCGAGCACGAGTACCGCGATTGACCTTATCGCTGGTTTGACGAAGGGATCGAAAAACATCACCACCTCGGTGGCGCACAACTGGAGTGTTGGGGAACTGATCCTCATCGATCAACTCAATGATCCTACCGCAAATCCTCCCGTGGATGAGTGGGGCAGCAACAATGCTCCGTGTACCTGGTGCGGCCGCCCGACTCCCACGCCGACTCCGACCGACAGGCCGAACAGAATGCGTTCTCTAGGACAAATCGCGAGAGTGGTTTCCGTTCCGACCGCCAACACGGCGGTGCTCGATATTCCGCTCTATCTGAATTACAATTACGCGCTTTATCCGCAGGCAGCCAAAGTCGTGAACGCCGTCTCGGATGTCGGCGTCGAAGACGTGACTCTGGATAATATGGCCAGCGGTAATGCGAATCAAAAGGATGATTACGGAACAGTCGTCATGAGAGCGACCGCGAACTCGTGGCTCCTCAGAGTCGAGATTCTCGGGACTTACCAGACCGCCTTGAAATTGTACGGAACCTATCGGAACACGGTCCGTGGCTGCAAATTGCATGAACGGATCGCGTCGGCACCGACCAATGCCGGCGTTTATGCACTCTGGATCAACCCGTACGCCTCAGCAAATCTGATCGAAAACAATCAGATGTATAATTTCACGACCGGGATCATGCTGAACGGCCCCACCTCGGGAAACGTCATCTCCTATAACTACATTACGAATCTCTACAATCCTTCAGCGGCAAACTATAATCTCTCGGTGTACGGTTCCCACGGCGCCCACCCGTACATGAACCTGTTCGAAGGGAATTACACCGAAGGCCGAATCCGCGCCGATGAGGTTTGGGGAACCTCCAGCCATCATGTCTACTTCAGAAATCGGAACAGTCTCACCCCGGGCCGGATTAACGCCCCTTGGGACGTCGACGTCCACTCCGGCCAGCAATACTACAGCTTTGTCGGAAACGTACTCGGGACCGCCGGAGTTGAAAGTATCTACCAGTACGAAAATGAGAACATATCCAGCTCACAACCTTCGATTTTCCGTTTCGGGTATAACAGCGATGGCGATGGAGCGGCATTGAACAACGATCCGGCAGTTCTCTCTACCGTACTTCGTCACAGCAACTGGGACGCGGTGAGCAACAGGACAGTTCTTAACGATAGCCCCGATACCACCCTGAATAGCAGCGATGGTGTCCTGCCCGCCTCGCTTTACTTGACCTCGAAACCGGCATGGATGGGTTCCGCAGTTCCGTGGCCGCCGATCGGCCCGGATGTTTCGCCGATGTTCCCGGCCGCCCCCGGGGCCGGCAACGGAACACCGTTTGGCGGTGGCGTTGTTCCTGTCTCGGACTCATTCGCAATCGTAGCCGGAGGCTCGGCTTTTACGGATGCTTCGGGCGTAAGCTATGAGGCCGACGCATACTTCTCGGGCGGAACGATCGCCACCAAAGCGGTCGAAATCAGCGGGACCGTGGATGATTATCTTTATCAACACGAACGGTATGGCGATTTTTCTTATACTTTCGCGATCGCCAATGGGAACTACAACGTCTTTCTTAAATTTGCTGAAACCTACTGGACCGCAGCGGGCCAGCGCGTCTTTCATGTGAATGTGAACGGGGCATCCGCGATCACCAATCTCGATATCTTCTCGAAAGTCGGCCCGAACGCCGCTTACGATGTCGTTGTGCCGGTGGCGGTGACCAATGGAACGATCAAGATCGATTTCGTTTCGATCGTCGATAACGCCAAGGTAGGTGCGATCCGAGTTGTACCGGTTTCGGTAACTCCAACTCCAACTCCAACTCCAACTCCAACTCCGACTCCGACTCCAACTCCGACTCCGACTCCGACGCCAACGCCAACGCCAACTCCGGCTCCAACGACCTTTGCTGTCGTCGCAGGTGGCTCGGCTTTCACTGATTCCTCAGGCATCAGTTATGGAGCAGATTCCATGTTTACCGGGGGAAATGTCGCGAGCGGCACGACAAGCATCAGCGGAACCATTGATGACTACTTGTATCAGCACGAACGTTACGGGAACTTTTCGTATACTGTCCCGATCGCGAACGGCAGCTACAACATCGTCTTGAAATTTTCTGAAAATTACTGGACAGCATCCGGCAGACGCGTTTTTAACGTGGTCGTGAACGGAACGACCGCAATCAGCAATCTTGATATCTTTTCGAAAGTCGGGGCGACTACAGCGTACGACGTAACGATACCTGTTCAGGTCACGAACGGAGTGGTCAAGATCGATTTCGTTACCGTTGTCGATAATGCCAAAGTCGGTGCAATACGGATCGCCCCGGCAAGCGCACCGACACCGACACCGACACCGACACCGACACCGACACCGACTCCGACTCCGCCTGCTGCCTGTTCCAACAGAAGCGTTCAGTGTGTAACTGGCAGCAGGCGGAG
>DATDSK010000013.1:0-20599 GCA_035291325.1 Bdellovibrionota bacterium
ATTGCTGGACTTTCACCCACTAAAGGCGATCTGAATGCGAGCATCAATGCTCCTCCCTTTACTCTTCCTGAGTAGGAACCTGCGTTCTAGGTCCGATTTCAGGCTCACGTACATCCCTCAACTGACCGGGCAACCGATCGGAGTTGGAGAAGACTGCCTACATAAAAGGCTAAGCAAACTTTGCCTAGCTGTCAAAAGTTTTTCATGCGAGTCAGGCGAGTCGGGAATGGTTTCAGTAACGACGAACGTTCATCGGGGCCCTATTCAGTCCAGGACCGAACCCAAGCGTCAGAGTGGATATCTCCGCGCGCGGCAATCCAAAGAATAACCGTCAGAACCAGACCGGCGGACACAACCCAGCAGAAATACTGCATTCGATCCTGCTTACGGCGAAAGAAAACACCCACTTCGGCGATCGTAAACGCGAGCGGAATTGCCCAATACGGCAGGAACCGGATGACGATATAAAGAAAGCGCATCCACGAATTATAAGAAACTATTCAACTATTTTAAACTGCGAAGTGCCGAAACCTGATCAGTTTTTTCCCAAGTGAATTCAGGCTCAGCCCGGCCAAAGTGTCCGTAAGCAGCCGTTTTGCCATAAATGGGGCGCAAAAGGTTCAAGGATTCAATGATCCCGGCCGGGCGCAGGTGAAAAATTTCTCGAACAGCGCCATCGAGCTTCTTGAGATCGACCTTCTCGGTGCCATATGTATTCACCATCACGCTCACGGGTTCAGCAACGCCGATCGCATAGGCGAGTTGCACCATGCAGCGATCTGCCAGATCCGCAGCGACGATGTTTTTAGCGACGTAGCGACCCATGTAACAAGCCGACCGATCGACCTTGGACGGATCTTTTCCCGAGAACGCTCCACCACCGTGGGCTCCGTGCCCACCGTAGGTATCCACGATGATTTTTCTGCCGGTCAAACCGCAGTCACCCATCGGTCCACCGACCACGAACCGTCCGGTCGGATTCACGTAAAATTTCGTTTTGCTGTCCAGGTACTGGGCAGGAACAGTCTTTTTGATTACTTCCTCGATCAACGCTTCCTGAATCTGTTTGTGGGTCACGTTTTCATCGTGCTGGGAGCTGACCACCACCGCATCCACCCGCTTCGGCCGGTCGTTCTCATACTCAACCGTGACCTGCGTCTTTCCGTCCGGCCGGAGCCACGGAAGAGTCCCGTCCTTACGAGTCTGTGACAAACGAAGCGCTAATTTATGCGACAAATCGATCGTAAGAGGCATGAGCTGGTCCGACTCCCGGACAGCATATCCGAACATGATGCCCTGATCGCCTGCTCCCTGCTCTTTCTGATTATGGATTCCCTGCCCGGTTGTTACGCCTTGTGAAATATCAGGCGACTGCCGGTCAAGCGTCACGACGACGCCGCATGTTTTGTAATCGAAACCTTTGTTGGAGCAATCATAGCCGATTCTTTTTACCGTCTGACGGGCAATGTCTGCGTAATCAACCCGGCCATTCGAAGTTACTTCACCGGCGACAACGATCAAACCTGTCGTAACGAGAGTTTCGCACGCAACCCTTGATCTTGGGTCTTGCGCAAGCAGTGCATCCAACACCGAATCAGAGATTTGATCGGCGATTTTATCCGGGTGACCTTCTGTTACGGATTCTGACGTGAAAAGATAATTGCGTCCCATGGCGTAAGTCTCTCCTCGCAAAAGCGGGCGGTTAATTTTCGAGATGGATCGGAAACTTGGGCGTGGTGCCCTTATTTTGTTCCCGCCTTTTCCTGGCTTTCCCTTTACGGGCTTTTCGGATTTTTCGCGCAGTCTTGGTTTTCATCATTCGTGAAGGCATATAGATCTCCAGTTTGACAGCTGATGTAGCCTTGAAGGGTTGGGATTGTCAACCCGTTATGTCTAAAATCCAGCCATTTACGGCTCGTACGGCACTCTCGTACGACTAATGAACAGCTCGGGGACAAGGTAACGGCGATCAACGCCGTCCGGCCCAAAGATTGCTGAAAAAGCGGCCATATGAAGTTAGTAATCAGTGCCGTAATCCCTTTACTTCCCCTCGTCCTTCCCATTTCGGCTCTACTCCTGGATCCGAAGCTCACGGTAGCCGAGGAGACCTCAGTCGAACGCCCCCCTATCGTGCTCGGGAGAGGCGAACAACGGGTCCTACGTGTTCCCGGCCTGCTTCGCTATTCTCTTGGAGGATCCGTCGCAAGGGCATACGCCGTCCCAAAAAGACCAAAGAAGGCTAAAGCGCAAAAAAGTTCCAGCTCCCTTCAGGAAAGCCCCGAACGAGACCTCATTCTTCTCAAGGGTATAAACCCGGGAATCGGTGATCTTTGGATCTGGACAGAGTCGGGCATCGCTGAACACCGCTCAATACACGTGGAAAAGGTTCTTGAAACCGAGCTCCGCCCCGCCTTGGAAAGGGCATTAAGCCGACTACAGGAATCCGAAGTCCATGTTACGGGAAAAGGCGCTGCCATTCGAGGGACCGTCCGAACGATTGGCGAAATCGCTCGAATCGCTCATCTTGTTCAGGAATTCCCAAAAGAAGTATCTGATCAAACCCAACTATCCTCCGAATTGCTGTCGGAGGGGCGAACGATCCTTGAATCCTGGCTGAAATTGTCCCGGTACAGCTCCAAATTGCACCTGGAAGAAATCGACGGCGAACTTTGGATTCGCGGGAGCATTGAGAATCCCGCGGAACAGGCGCTTGCTGAAAAGGCAATCCACTCGAAGTTTCCACGTGCGCAAATCGACATCAGCTCACTCCCGGACAGCGCCCCGACAGTCCACTTTCGAGTCTATCTTCTGGAACTAAAACGTAATAGGTTCGCAAGTTTAGGATTGAGCTGGCCGTCGGGTCAAGAGGGCGCTTTCAAAGTCAGCACATCGGCAATTCAGGACTTGTTGTCCCTGGATCTCACACTTCAGAACCTCGAAGGAGATGGCTCAATCAAGGTCCTCTCGAAACCGGAACTCGTCGTCCGAGCTCCAGGCGAAGCCGAGCTCTTTGCCGGAGGAGAGCTTCCCATTCATATGCAAAGCCGCTTTTATTCCAACTATTCCTGGAAAAGCTATGGGCTCACCTTACGGCTTAAAGTGACGCACACCACGCGAAATGAAGTCCGTCTCGACGTATTCACCGAAGTCAGCCATCTCGACAGCACAGTCACCACGGACAAAATGCCAGGAATTCAAACGAATCGGATGAAAACGCAGGTCGATGCGCGATACGGAAAACCGCTCCTCCTCTCCGGTCTCCTTCAGCAAGGTACTCGTGAAAATGCCCGAGGCCTCCCGCTGCTCCGGCAAATCCCGATTTTGGGAGCCCTCTTCGGGTCTGAAGATTACCTGAATGAACGCTCGGAACTCGTCGCCATTCTTCTTCCAAATACAACTCCGCCATCCTCATCGATTGCGCGCGTCGAAAGATTTTTTCCAAAAGGTCCTGTTCCGGCTGCTCGAAACTGGGTCCGTCCGAGCGATGAAGAAACGATAAAAAATTCGCCTGACTACCCGTGGAACGTGCTCGAATGAATACTCCCGGATGGCTGGCAGACGCACTCGCAGACCCACGGGTCACGGACATTTGTCTGAATGGTCCCTCGGGCGCTTTTGTTGATCGCGGACAGGGCCTAGAGCCACTTGGATCAGGTGTATGGCAGGAAGATACCATGCGCACCTGGGTTCTCGAACAGATCTCCCGGGCCGGAAAAACCTGGGATGCCCGCTATCCGTTCACGGACGCCACGCTTTCCTCGGGACACCGCCTGCACGTTGCTTTTCCTCCACTTGCACAGCAAGGGATTCTCATATCTTTGCGACGGTTGCCCGGGGCAGCTCCCGAAAGATCCCAAGGATCAGTTCGCTGGGGATCATCACCCCACTACGGGATGCTAGTAGAGGCGGTTAAAAGAGGCGACTCCGTCCTGGTCTCGGGAGCAACAGGAAGCGGAAAGACGACTCTCGCCAGCGACCTCCTTGAATGCGTTCCATCTGCTGAACGGATTCTCGCGCTTGAAGACACTCCAGAACTTTCCCCGCGACACCCTCATTTCGTCTCATTGACGAGTCGTCCTCCAAACGCGGATGGCTTCGGCGAGGTCACGCTTCGCGTTCTCCTGAAACAAGCGCTCCGGATGCGTCCGGACCGTATCATTTTAGGTGAATGTCGAGGTCCCGAAGTGCTGGACCTCCTTCAGGCGCTGAATACCGGACATCGCGGGACTCTGGCGACCTTGCACGCGAATTCCCCCAGAGATGCTCTCAGGCGTGTCGAACTGCTGTGTCTTTTGGCGGCCGGAGGAGCCGTTCCATCCTCCGCGATCCGAGAATTGCTTGCAGTCGGAGTTCAATGGGTGGTCCAGGTGAAACGAACGGGCGCCCGCCGGGAAATTACGGAACTCTGGCGGGTCGAGGGCCGCGAGGGCGATACATTGATCATGAGGCCAATTCAGAATGCTCACAGTTCTTCGATTCAGCTTCACGCGCTCACGCGCTAATCACGGATAAGAGCTCCGTATCGGGCTCGCAATCGTTCAGTCGTCACCTTACGATTGCCTTCGATGAAGAACCGCTGGATAACGCGCGGTCGAGCCACATCCGACCTCCCACCGGAAATTTCCAGGGTGCCCCCCCGAGGACCAGGGCGTAAAAAATCGTGCCTAATGCCCACCCCAGGATTATTCGTTCGAAAGACATGCTCACCCGCCCGAAAATCCTGAATTCCAGGCCATCCAAAAGCCGAAGGCGAGAAGCCCCAACAGGGAAGGAGCGACACAAAAGAACAGAGGTTTTAAAGTCCGAGTCCCCAACAATGTAAGCTCACGCTCGATTTGGGCGTTCAAAGCCCGCCGAAATGCCTCAAGAGCTGCTTCTGCGCGCTCCGTACACGGACGACCCTCCATTAAACTCACCTGAACGGATTTTCTGAGTGAAACTCCCAGATCCGTAAATATTTGAAGCACGCCCGCACGAGCTGACGGACCTGGTTCCGGCTTCCCCTGTGACCAAACTGAGAAGCCCCAGTCAGCCGCAAGTTCGGGGGTTGACTTCGACAGAAGCTCACAGCTTTTGAGCCAAGCCAGATCCGCCGGTGTTCCCGCTCGAATCATCGCCAGGAAGCGCTCAGCACCACATTGCGCGGCAAGCAGCCACGGCCGTCTGGCGGCGGAAAGTCCGCCCCACCGTGCAACTTCAGCCATCTCCAGCATCCACAGGGCGCCCGCGCCTGAGAAAAGAAGCCCAAGACAGCAAACCAGAACCCATTTCCGTGGCTGGTCTCCAACCCCGGGCAATAAAACGTAAAGGACAAGGCCGAATAACGGGACCAGGGCCGCGCACATCAATGCTTGTGCGAGTGATTGAGCAGACCTCGCTCGAGCCTCACCGAGAGCTGCGAGGTGTTGTTCCGCAAAAACCCTCAGACGGCGAAGTGTCGGGAGCAACGCCCCGCCTTGCGACCGTAGCTCCTGAATACTTTCGCTGGCCAGGGTTCCCCATGGGAATGGAAGCTTTTCAAGCACTCGCCAGCGCTCTGGATTCGGAAGAAGGCCGGCGCTCAAGGTTTCTTCGAATTCCTGAAAAATCGAAATCGTCCGTACGAGGACATTCCGTTCGCGGCCGATAGCCCCGATATTGCCGACCACTGAGCCGAGCGGAAAATCAGTAAGAACCCGAATAATTCCACCAACAAGAAAGATAACACTCAAAAACCAAAGAAACATTTGGCAACGCGGCTGCAAGCCGCAAGCCGCCTGTCATTCGAACGTTTTGGCAGCACGCAAAGAACCCCGGTCCGATCGCAGGAAATCCGGACCACATTTCATATGAGGATACTACCGGCTGAAACCGGCATTTGATAAACTCAGAGTACGATGACTCCCATTAAAAGTTTGGCGTTTCTCGTACTTTCATTAGCATTTGTCGGAGTGGAACAGCCCGGCTCCGCAAAAACTCCCGCGCCATCGCGTCCGGCACATAGAGCAGCTCCCAGCGCCCCTGCCACACCTCTCCCCTCGTCCGCGCCCTATGCTGCAGGTGATGCCGCCTTCATTCAAAGGAATGATCCTGAACGCGCGAAAAGGGCTCTTGAACTTTTTCGTGATTATCACGCGAAAAACCCCAAAGACCCCGAGGCGGGCTGGCGGCACGCGATGGGCTGCTACTTTGCCGGCCTGCACCTCGCGAAAAACGGGGATGAAAAAGAAAGTCTCTTCGCCGAGGGACGCGATGCCGGACTCTCAACCATTCAGTTGGCACCGGCCTGTGCACCCTGTCATTTCTGGACCGCAATCAACATGGCTCTTTACGGACAGACGGTTGGCGTTTTCAAGATGTTTTTCAGCCTGCCTTCGATTCGCGAACACCTGGAGCAAACCATTAAACTCGATCCCGCTTACGCAGGAGGCGGGGCTTACCGGTTACTCGGCCTCATTGAACAGAAGCTCCCCGGCATACTGGGCGGAAGTAACGACCGCGCTCGCGAACTCATTCAAAAAGCGATTGATACGGCGCCTGAGGAGCCGCTGAATCATCTGTTTATGACGAAGCTCTTGGTTGAGAAATTCGATGATGTGGCAGGCGCGAGGGCAATCGCCAAGAGGGGCATCTCAGTCCCCCAGCCTTCGCCAGAACGGATCGAATCACTTGGATCATTGAAAGAACTCCGCGAATTCCTGAATTCGCATCCCGCCGAGTAATCGATCAGCAGGTCCAAGCCTAGTGTCCTGAGTCAGTAATAACGTGATAATTGAAGAGATCATTTTGACTCGAATCAAGGAGCGAGGAGCGACGCATACTTTTGGTCTGCGAGCGACGAGCGACACAGAGTCGAATCAAAATGATCCTTCCGAAAGGGCCGGAATCTTTTGGTTTTCTTCTTCGTTGCTCAAAGCTAGCAGGCAATAAGCCTGCGTCGCTTTTCGCGTCTCGAAGAAAACCAAAATCTTTCCGGCAATTGTCACGTTATTACTGACTCAGGACACTAGCCGGATTGCACAGGCCCGGAAGGCAGCTCATAAACCATTTCACCCAATCTTCTCAGGAGGTCCTCGGTCTCTGATAAAAAGTCCGGCGGAATCCGAAGTTCAAGGTCGCGATAAGCATCTCCTGGTTTAAAATCCAGGGTGGAATAGCTGGTGATCCCCTCATAAGATTCCAGAATGAAGTAAACGAACGCCGAGTCCTCTGTCCTGACCCGAATGACTTTTCGTATGCTCTTCATTTCTTCCTCTCGCACTTCAACACTCTTGCTGAATTCCCTCAGTCAACTTATCCTATCCTATATGTCGCTTGAAAAAATCCGCAAGGTTTCCAATATGCCCGCGCTAAACGCTATAGTATTGAGCGTGCTGCTTGTCGGGTGCGCTTCCACCGCGACGAAGGCTCCTTCCGGCGGCGATTCTGAATCAGTTCAAAATCAAATCGGAGAACTGAGACTGTTACTGACAAACCTCACGAACAAAGTCGAGGGACTCGAGGGAAAGCTGAGTGCCGTAAACGGCAAGATAGAAACATCGCAGTCCCCGGCTCGAAACCCCGAACCGGTTGCACCTAAACCGACCACCGTCGGTATTCAGCCGCATCCAAGCGAGCGTTCCGGCAGCAACGTCTCGGTTCCACCATCGCCCCATGATCCCGAAGCAGGCTTTGTGAACGATGAGGCGGTTCAAAGCTATCGAAAGGCAATGATCCTGCTTCAGGCGCGCAAGTTTTCGGAAGCCGTTCTCGCTTTTTCTTCGTTCCTCGAAGAGTACCCCGATCACGCTCTCGCTGGATCGGCGCAGTTTCACGTCGGCGAATCCTATTTTCGTCAGAAAGAATACAAGCTATCGCTTCAGGAATTTAAACGAGTGCTGACGTCGTATGATCGAAGCACTCATGTCGCGGACACGCTCAGGCTGATGGCAGACGCCGAAGACGCGCTCAACATGCGCGAGGACGCCGCGAAACACCGGCAGCAGCTCAGGTCATTGTTTCCGCAATCCCCGGCGGCTTCGTTCAGCGCGAACGCGGCGTCGACGCTCCGGGATCCGGCGGTTTCTGGCAAATCAAGCCTCGATGAGCCTCCCCCGCCCACCGCTCCCCTTGGCAGCGGAAGCAATCTGAATCAGGAACACAAGACCGAATGAAAGCACGCGCCAACTCCCGAATCCGGCCTGAAGTCCTCGCGCTTCTTCTGATCGCCGGCTGGACGGCGTTTGACGGCCTGGTCTCGAGCCAGGCTTTCGGAAGCACAGAAAAGCCCGCCGGAATGCCGGAAAAGGAATCAGTCGAACTCTCGAAAATCCTGAAATCGATTCCGGATGCGGAATGGAAAGAAATCGCCGGGAACCGGATTTCCGAGGAATACTCCATCATCAAAGGCGATACGCTGTACGATATTTCCAAACGTCTTTTTGGAGATCCGAAATATTGGCCGAAAATCTGGGCGCTAAACAACAATTCCATAACAAACCCCCACATGATCCGGCCGGGAAGACTGATCGCGTTCTTGCCGGGAACCGGCAGCTCCCTGCCCGCGGTAGCGGTTTCAGACGGCACCGAAGTGGTTCCAGCCCCTCCGCCGGGAAGTCCTGTCGAAAGCGAAATCCGGCAGAAACGATCAGGCCGCTCCCAAGAATGGAGGATTCTGCCGAAACAGCCCTGGGAATTATTCCAGATCCAACTGCCGCCTGAGGTCGATCCGCAAGGTTTCGATCGCCGCAATCGCATCGTCTTTCGTACGCCTTCAGAGATCGTGCTTGATTCCATAGCGACGACTGAACGTTTGGAGAGCCTCGGAGAAATCAACGGCTCGCGAAGCGAAAGCCTGAGCCTTTCAATGGGTGACACCGTTTACATTCAATCGAACGGCCAAATCCAAGTGGGCGAGGTCTACGCGATAACAAGTGCTCCGTCGTCTCTTCAGGCAGAGGAGTTCAGTCGAAGGGGTTACATCTATAACATCGTCGGCAACGTCAAGATTCTCGGTGTTAGGGATCAGGTCTTCCTCGGAACCATCATTTCAGCGAGAAATATTGTGGAACGCGGTAATTTTCTCATTCCGCTTCCCCCGAAGATCAAAGTTCCAGACCCGATTCCCGGGCCCAATCGCATTGAAGCCACTTTGATTCTTGATAGCCGCTCTTCAACATCAACGACCGCGCAGTTTAAATTCGTCTTCATCGATCGCGGTTCAGATGACGGCGTTCAGGCCGGAATGGTCTTTCGCGCTTATGAACATCGCGATCCCGCCACTGACGAACAAGTGATCGAATCCGAAACCATTTCGCGAGGAGACGTCATCATCCTTCAATCCAGCCCGCGCTTCTCAACCGGCATGATCCTGAATGCGATCGGCGTGCTGGAAGACCGGACTCCGGTCTCCCTGTTGACGGACGTCAGCGATGTCAGGAAAAAGCGCGAAGTTCTCGAAAAATCCCTGGACGACACCCGAGAACAGGAAATTGATGAACTCGAAAGGATTGAAGCTGGCGGGGGTCTTGGCAAAAAGGAAGAGAAGGAACTGAAACAGCTTGAACGCTGGAAATCAGAACCAACCGATTCGACAGCACCTCCAACGACACCGGATTCATCATTACCACCACCAGCCGAAGGCGATGTTGCACCGGCCACTCCCGAGGACGGCGAACTGCCGCCCGCGCCGGAACCGGAGGCCCTTCCGGAACCGAGCGCGGAGAGCTCCGAAGACGCCCCCCCTCCTCCCCCGGAATTACCGGAAGCCGAGTTGGGGTCCGAACCGCCGAACGAGGAACTTCCTGGCGAGCCGGATACCGCACCGCCGCCTCCTATGTCCATGGAATGATCCTGCGCACCCTCAGCAGCTTGAACTTTGCAGAAAACGCCGCATGCTTCCTTTCCCAATCCATGTGCTTAGGAACGTTTCTTCGCCGACTTCGCCAATCTCCCAGCTGATCTCTCCGCTCGACAGTCCCCCCGCCGACCTATTCATCCAAGGTTCAGAAGAAGCACTCAGCCTGCTCAGGCTTCTTCCGGAGCGTGGCCTCGCCGTAGTCGGAACGCGTGACCCTCAAAAAAGATCACTTCGCCTCGTCAGGGATTCACTGCTTCAACTGACTCACTCGGACCTCATGGTTCTTTCGGGACTGGCACGCGGAATCGATTCAGAGGCGCACGAAGCCGCGCTCGAAGCAGATCTTCCAACCATCGCCGTACTCGCAGGTGGCCTGGACCTGATCTACCCGCCGGAAAACGAGAATCTGGCCTATCGGATTCTGGAAAACGGGGGCCTCCTCGTTTCTGAATTTCCCATGTCCACCCGCCCAAAGCCCGGCTATTTCATAAAAAGAAACCGGCTGATCGCGGGTTTTTCAAAGGCCGTCTGGGTGGTGGAAGCTGGCTATCATTCGGGCGCGCTGAACACGGCGAAATGGGCACGCGAGCAAAATCGACATTGTTACTCCACCCCGTGTTATCCCGATGATCCGACGATGGCAGGCAACCAGGTTCTCCTTGACCGCGATCACGCCGAGCCGTTTTGGGGTCCTCATAGTTTCGGCAGTTCATGGCTTGGACTTGGGGTGCCGGTCTCACGTAAGCGCGCCGGGTCTCCCAGGCGCGCGACTGCGCCAAATGCCTCAATTTCAGATCGCGATGCGCTCGTTTACCAGGTGCAAGCGCTGACGAGCGAGGCCGGCGGCGCCCAGATTCCGGAACTTCTCGACTGGGCGATCGAGCTTGGCTGGGAACCTCAACGGTTCTTTCTTGCCCTGAAAGAGTCGATCGATCGCGACCTGATTTGCGAATCCGAGGGAATCCTCGTAAGTAGCCAGAACAAAAGTGATAATGCAACTCGAACAACCGCCTGCGCGAACATTTAGTTAAGAAGGACTCTTGAAAAAATTCGGAAAGTCCGACTAATGTATTGCATGGCAAAAAAAGCGCTCGTCATCGTTGAGTCACCATCGAAAGCTAAAACCATCCAGAAATATCTCGGACGCGAGTACATCGTCAAAGCGAGCGTCGGCCATATCAAAGACCTCCCCAAAAGCAAACTCGGGCTGGACCCGGACAAAAGCTTCGAACCCGACTATCAGATCATTCCATCTAAGGTGAAAATAATCGGAGAGCTGAAGAAAGCCTCGGCACTGGTCCCCGAACTCTTCCTGGCAACCGACCCTGACCGGGAAGGCGAAGCGATCGCCTGGCACATCAACGAAGAATTAAAGGCCCGCGGTAAGAAAGTGCATCGTGTTCTCTTCAACGCTGTCACGAAGCCCGCCATTCTTGAGGCGATGAAGAATCCCACGAAGCTGAACACGGACCTCTATCACGCTCAACAAGCCCGCAGAGTTCTGGACCGACTTGTCGGCTATAAAATAAGTCCCCTTCTTTGGGACAAGGTTCGCCGCGGAATATCGGCCGGCCGCGTCCAGTCCGTCGCGCTTCGCCTCGTTGTTGAACGTGAAGCCGAAATCAAGGCTTTCAAACCGGTGGAATACTGGTCAATGCAGGCCCTCTTTTCGAAAGACGGTGTAGAATTCAAGGCGAACCTGTTCAAAATAGACGCAAAAGATCCCAAGATTCCCGACCGCGGAACAGTCGATATCCTTTTAAAGGATTTCCAGGACGCAAGCTGGACGGTAACGGGGATTGAACAAAAGGAGCGCTCCCGAAAGCCCACTCCCCCGTTTATTACCAGTCGGCTTCAACAGGAAGCCGCGCGGAAGCTCGGTTTCAGCGCCAAAAAGACAATGACCCTGGCTCAGCACCTCTATGAAGGCGTCGACTTAGGCGACCTCGGCACACACGGTCTGATCACCTATATGCGAACGGATTCCGTCCGCATCGAACCCGGCGCGCTGCAATCGGTTCGGGAATTCATCGAAAAGCAGTACGGAAAGCAGTATCTGCCGAGCGAGCCGAACGTTTTCAAATCAAAGAAGGGCGCGCAGGACGCGCACGAGGCAATACGCCCGACATCGCTTGAATACGACCCCGAGCGGATCAAGGGTTTTCTGGACAAAGATGAATTTCGCCTTTACCAGCTCATCTGGAACCGTTTTCTCGCGTCGCAAATGATGCCGGCGATCTATGACCAGACCGCGATCGATATCGAGGGAACGGGTAAATCGGGGCAACGATTTCAGTTCCGGCAGACCGGGTCAGTCGTGAAATTCGACGGCTTCTCAGTCGTGTATTCCGAAACCGCAGAGGAAGGTGAAAAAGGCGAAGAACACACCGAAGACGCCATTCAGCTTCCGGATTTGAAAGAGGGCGACGCGATCACCAAGAAAGGCTTCAACCCCCAACAGCATTTCACACAGGCCCCGCCCCGCTATACGGATGCCTCACTCATTCGCGACCTCGAGGAAAAAGGGATCGGCCGGCCTTCGACTTACGCCTCGATTCTTTCCAACCTGCAGGATCGCGAATATATGGAAAAGCGCGAAGCCAGGTACTATCCGAGCGAGCTCGGGACCGTCGTGACTGATCTCCTTGTCGCTTCCTTTCCGGATATTCTCAATACCGAGTTTACGGCTGACATGGAAAACCAGCTCGACGAGATCGAAGAAGGCAAGGCGGACTGGAAGAAAACACTCGGAGGCTTCTGGAAACCCTTCAAGAGGACCCTCGAAAGCGCCAAAAAGCACATGAAAAACGTCAAACGGCAGGAAGTTCCGACTGACGTGAAATGCGAGAAGTGCGGCAGTACGATGGTGATCAAGTGGGGAAAACTGGGATCATTTCTCGCCTGTTCGAATTATCCGGAATGCAAGAACACCCAGGATTTCAAAAAAGATGACCAGGGCCACATCGTCATCATCCCGAAGGAATTCACCGACAAAATTTGCGGGAAATGCGGCAAACCCATGGTCATAAAGAGCGGCAAATACGGAAAATTTCTCGCCTGCAGCGACTACCCGAACTGTAAATTCACTCAGGCCATCACTCTGGGGATACCCTGTCCTATTTGCAAGGAAGGCGAGATCGCGCAAAAGCAGTCACGATATCGTCGCCTTTTCTATAGTTGCAACCGCTGGCCCAAATGTAATTTCGCGGTTTGGGACAAACCTCTCCAACAGCCCTGTCCACAGTGCAAATTTCCGATCCTGACAGAGAAGATCACGAAGCGCGCGGGCCTGATGCACAAATGTCCGAACAAGGAATGCGGGTTCATAGACATCATCGACCCCGATGCCGGAAAAGCGCCGCCCGTTGATAAAGACGAAAAAGGCGAAGCCGGAGCGGTGGCTTAGCGCGAACTCCGAATCAGGTCGTACGGAATTCTCTGACAAGTTCCTTTTTTCGCGCATGTCTCGCGACCGCGAGATCGATCAACCTTGAAAGAAGCTCTTTGTAAGGTATTCCGGTCTTTTCCCACAATTTGGGATACATGCTGATTGAGGTGAAACCCGGAAGGGTATTCACTTCATTGAAGTAAAACTCGCCGGTCTTCTTATCCATAAAGAGATCACACCGGCTGAGTCCCTCGCATTCGAGGGCTTGGAACGCGGATCTCGCGATTTTTTGCGCAGCACGAATCTGCTCCTCATCCAGTTTGGCGGGAATCATGAGCGCTGCCCCGTTTTCGTCGAGGTACTTGGCCTCATACGAATAAAATTCGTGCGTCGGCGCGACTTCTCCGGGAACACTGACCATCGGAGGCTTCCCGATCTCGGGGTTTTCAAGTACCGCGAGTTCGATCTCGCGTGCGTTCACCGCTTTCTCGATCAGCACTTTCGTGTCATATCGGAACGCATCATGAACGGCCTCCTCGAGAGCGCCTGGATCCTTCACGCGATGGACGCCGACGCTCGAACCCAGGTTGGATGGCTTGACAAAAACCGGAAACCCGAGCTCCTTTGAAACACGCGCAACCAGTTCCGACCCGCTCCACTCACCCGTTTTCACGGAAATATACGGCACGATCGGGAGGCCTGCATCCCGAACGATCCTCTTCGCGAGTTCCTTATCCATCGCGGCCGCCGACGCGAGAACACCACAGCCGACATACGGGATCTCCGCGAGTTCAAAAAGGCCTTGAATCGTTCCGTCCTCAGAAAAAGTGCCGTGCATCACCGGGAAGATCACATCAACATCGATTCGCGTACCCAGACCGTCCGCCCGGCAAAAAACCCCGTTTGAATGGTGACCACCGGCTCCGGGATAGATCGCCAGATAAACGTTCGGTGCCCCGTCGACGACGGGAAGTGCGGATTCAGCTTTCTCGACGGCGCTCATCGGAGTTTCAGACCAGCGCCCGTCCTTGCTGATCGCTATCGGGAACGTCTCGTATTTCTCCCGATCGAGATTGTGAAACACAGATGCGGCCGACCTGAGCGAGACTTCATGCTCTCCGGAACGGCCCCCGTAGACTATCGCGACGCGCATTTTCTTCTGCATAGGCGAATGATAGCATGGCCCGTCTGGCGGGTTAACGTCAAAAACAGCTTTTTCACTCAGGTCTGCGAACGCCGAGTTCTTTCATCTTGAGCTGGAGCCCCTTGCGCGAAAGGCCGAGCTTTTCAGCGGCGCGGGTGACATTGCCGCCTTTCTCCTCGAGCGCCTTTTCGATCAAGTCGCGTTCAACGCTTTGTGTCTGCTTTTTGACAAGTTCCTTGAAGCTCACCGAATCACCTGGCGTCGCTTCCGCGACCGGACCCACTTCCGCCGCGATCTCAGGCGGAAGATCGCTGATCCTGAGCGTATCGTTTTCGGACATAAGAACCATTCGCTCCAGTACATTCTCGAGCTGACGGATATTGCCGGGCCAGGAAAAAGAACGCAGCGAGCTCAGCGTTTCCGGCGTCAGATTCACGATCTGCTTCTTCAATCTTTCATTGAATTGCTGAACGAAATAGCGAACGAGAAGATCGATATCCTCCTTGCGTTCGCGAAGGGCGGGCAAGCGAATGGGAACGACGTTCAAGCGGTAGAAGAGGTCCTCACGGAATCTTCCGGCCTTCACCTCGACTTGAAGCTCCTTGTTACTTGCGGTGATGATCCTGACATCGACTTTCATCGAATGAATGCCGCCGACTCGTTCGAATTCGTGCTCCTGAAGAACCCGCAGCAGCTTCACCTGCATTTCGAGCGGCATGTCAGCGACTTCGTCGAGAAAAAGCGTCCCCTCGTTCGCGAGTTCGAACCTTCCCGGTTTGGACGCGACAGCGCCGGTAAATGCCCCGCGTTCGTATCCGAAAAGCTCACTTTCGATCAAAGTGGCGGGAATGGCGGCGCAGTTGATCTTCACGAAAGGCTTGCTGGCGCGGTCAGAATTTCGGTGGATCTCGTAAGCGACGAGTTCCTTCCCGGTACCGCTTTCGCCCTGGACGAGAACGGTGGTCGGCGAATTCGCGATTTTGGCGATAATCTTGAAAACTTCTTCCATTTGAGCACTCGACCCGATGATCGACGAAATCGCGGGTGCGGGCATGGCATCGCGTTTTTCGTTCAGTGAAAGCAGGGGCACGATCGGCACCGGCTCCTTGAGGCGTTGCCGGTGAGTTGCTACTGCCTTTCTGACGACATTCAGAAGCTCGGTCTGGTCGAAGGGCTTCGTGATGAAATCAAAGGCACCTCGCTTCAAAGCCGAAACCGCCGACTCGACGGTACCGTATGCGGTAATCACCACGACGGGAAGCTGCGGGAAGTTCTTTTGACAGTGCTCCAGGATTTCCATTCCGCCCGGACCCGGCATGTGAAGATCCGTGATCACCACGTCAGGATCCTCGACTTGAAGCGACTCCAGCGCTTCGCGGCTGTCGACGAAGATAGCGGCTTCATAGCCCGCTTTCTCCAGCATGGCCTGGATCACAAAGGTGATATTTTTCTCGTCATCAACGACCAGAACGCGCCCTGCCACGACTACTCCTTTGCCTCCGGTAATATCACGGAAAACCGGGTAAATCGCCCCTCTTCCGTTACAACGTCAATTCGGCCCCGGTGGGACTCGATGATTTTCTGAGAAATCGAAAGACCGAGTCCGGTTCCGCTCGGTGAGGTGGTGAAGAACGGGATGAAAAGCTTTTCAAGGTGCTCTCTTTTGATCCCGTGTCCGTTATCCTCGACGGTAATGACGGCTTCGGATTGCTGCCCGATGCCTTCGCGTTCGATGCCGACCTGGATCAGCCCTGGAATACCCTCTTCAACTCGCTTTTCCAGCGCCTTTGTCGCGTTCTGAATTAGGTTAATCAGGACCTGCTGAATCTGTTCAGGAGCGACTTGAACCTGAATCGTCGTATCCCCGGGGAGACACTCCAGCTTCACCCCAGGTCTCGGATTCGCGTTCATCATTTCGACGGTCTTCCGAACCAGGGACGCCAGGCTGATCACCTTGAAATCCGTCGTCGGCGGCTTTGAATAATCCAAGAATTGGGTGACAACCCGGTTCAACCGGTCCACTTCTTCGATGATAACGCGCAGAAAACGGCTTTCTGGCTTGTCCTCGGTCGGATCAAGGAACTGCGCGGCACCCTTGATCGCTCCGAGCGGATTCCTGATCTCATGCGCAAGTCCGGCGGCCATCTCACCGAGCGCGGCAAGTCGCTCTTTTTCGCGCTGACGCACGTAGATTTCCATGCTTCTCATCGTAGCGGCCACTTGCTCAAAATACGGATAAATGATCGGGAGGAGACCCCAGTTGCTGCCCCATGGTTCGGGAGGGGCGGGAGCCCAGAGCGTGACAAATCCCATGATCTTTCCCGAATCAACAATCGGTATCAGCAGATTCGACCCGAGGGCCTTCAGACCCTGGATCAACGCCGCGTAACCCTCACGCTGAACTCGGCTGGCCGAACGATCGATTTCATTCTCGATAATCTGATCAAGAAGGATCGGGAGTTCGCCTTTCTTTTGCAGCGACTCGCAATATTGCAGCAACGGATGGTCGGCAAGAATTTCCTTTAGAATCGGAGAAGCGCCGGGAGCCGGCACTGTCTGCGGCTCCTTGCCGGCGATCCGGACCCGCCGGAATTTAGTCCCGTCCCCCCTCAGGACGAAAAGTGCCGCCCAGCCGGGCTGAAGCGTCTGTTCTGTCGTGAGTAATATTGCATGAAAGAGGGAACCCAGATCCACGATGCCCGTCAGCTTGCGCTGCGCTTCCCGGAGCGTCTGCTCAAGGCGGCGATGTTCTGTACTCAACAGCCGATGCGTAAAATAGCGAACGGCGGTTCGGAGCGGATCAAGAAGCATCAGGATCAAAAATGAAGCGATGAAGGAATTCAGGAAAAAGAGGCCGGGACTGTTCTCGATCCAGGCAACCAGAAGAGAGTATACGCCGGTTAAAGTCAGCGCGACTGCGAGAAGGACGATGAATCGGGAGAAAAGAGCGCCGAAATTGAGGAGGCGCTGTTCGGTGATCGCCTGACTGATAAAGAAGAGGTAAACAGCCAAACCGATATTGCCGAACGACGGAATGATCTTCCCCAGGAACGGAACGTGGTCCATGACAGTCGTTGCGAGCACCAGCAAGCCTCCGGCATAAATGAGATTACGACGGGAGAACCCAACGGTCGGAAGCTTGGGAAGACGCTTGAAACCTGCGCGAAGGCGCCGATCAATCCACATTAAAACAAAGATTTGAAGCAAAACAGCCGCAGGTTCGAAGTAGACGAGGAGCAGCACCCAAGGAATGGTTTCGTAACGTAAAATAAGGGCGACGGAGAGCGAAAGCGAAAGCAGGACACTGAGATCGAGGAGTCGACGGCTCGTGTTGTCCCGAATCCGCACCATCACCCGGATCAAAGTCAGGGCTGCGGGAGCCAGCCAGATATTGAAGAAAAGGTGCCATCGGTAGAAGTTCCCGCTTCCAGAGACTTTTTCAAAGAAGAACGCGAGCGCCCAGCATGATACCAGAGTCGTGAGCACCGCAAAGGCGAGAAATAATTTGTTTTTGACATTGCGCGATAAAATCGAAAATCCGAGCGCAAAACTCGTGACGCCCAAGATCAACGAAGACTGCCCCAGAATGTCCATGCCGGGACTCTAGCATAAAGAAAAAACAGGAGAAATCGACAATCTTCGTCGGGAGTCGTTCGGACCACGGAACCGCCCCAAGAAGCCGTCCGGGCACACCGGAACGTCTCAACTTTCGCCAGACGGTTCCGATAAAGGGATATATGGGCACGTCATCCAAACTCCGCCAATTTCGTACTAACCCCATCGAAATACTGATTTTTTGCGCAGTTACCGCACTGTTCGTTAAATCCCTTTACGGATTGGTCTACGATCCGCAAACGCTTGCGCCGATTACCGTGACTCCGGTGGCCGCGAACCCACTCTCAGAAGGACGGGCGCCCGCTTCCACCTCACAAACTTTCATCAATGTTGATCTCAAATGCGACAAAAACCAGGACCAGGAAACCACGGCTGCCAAGGTCCGGCTCACAGGCTCCCTCTGCGGCTTCAACTCCGCGACAGAGCCTTCGAAGCTCCTGAAAACAACAATCACCAATACCGCCAATAAATTCAGCGCGACTGTTTTCACGGACACCAACGGCGGCAAGTACTCGACGGACTACATCCCGCTTAATTCCGGGAAGAACCCGATCCGGCTTGAATTCTCTTATCGCGACAAACGTATCGTCACCCAAGATTTGACGATCACGAAGAATTAGGCGCGGCCGGGCAAACAGACCCAAAAACGGCTCTCATGCGCTTGTCAACCCGCGTCTTGCCGGAGCGGCGCTTCTTCGTCGAGAATCCGTCGTGTGAAGAACGAGCCGTTACTTTGCAGATGCCGCTATGCCCTGAGGGGCGTCCGATCAGCCTTCAAGACTGAGGCGAGCTTCCGAACGCAGATATTCTTCGCGGCACTCGCGGTGCTGACCCTGGCAGCCTTGAGGCCGAAACCGATCTGGTGGGCGCTTGCCCTCCTGACCATCGCGTGCCTTCTCGCAACCGAGCTCATCAATACCGCCATCGAAACGATCCTGGACCGAGTGCACCCCGAACAACACCCGCTCATTGCCCGGGCAAAAGACTGTGCGGCGGGCGCGGTATTCATGCTCAGTCTCGGATCGGTCGCAATCTGGACGGCATTGATCCTTGACCTTTTGATGAATTGATCTCGTTGAATCATCCTCCGGCGGACAATTCAGTCATTTTATGTGTCAGTCCAGTAAATTTGTAATTCCAATTATTCCGGATTGAACTAAACAGGGATTCGTTGGAACAAAACCGGCGTGGTGACCGCGCCGAGAAGGAGCGTACCGTGAAACTCAGAGCCTTCCTCATGATTCTTTTCTTTTCGATGATCCTGGCCACTTCGGCCTTGGGCGCGGGCCCGTGGAAGCGCGCTTCGATGAGAGCTGATGACGGTTCGACGATCGAAATCAACTACGAGATTCAAGAGGTAGTCCACGGCAACATGGTGGCCCGGATCGCCGCTCCGTTTTGGGTCAACGTCCTGAAACGTGACAGTGCCCAACTCCGTGTCGTACTCCTGAACTTTCGTGGTAATCCCTACAAGCGCGATCTGGCAGAGCTCGTGATGAGCACCCAGTTTGAGCTTACGTCGCGTGGCACGGGCCATGACAACACGGATCACGTTTGCCACCCCGGAGAGTTTGTGAACTATGACGGGCAAGCCAAGCAGGGCCTTCACATTTCCTTCTGTAAAGGCGCTGATTGCGATGAGTTTTTTCAGGAGATCGCTATCGTCGACGAAAAAGGCAACTGGCTCGTTGATCCGATTTCACGCAGCCACAACTTTCAGTTTCAGCTCCGCTGATGCCGCGATCCCAATCTTGACGGACGCCCGGGACGCTGCGATCATCGTCTACGATGAAATCATTCCGGGCCGATTATCGACTCGCTCTTGCGATCCTTCTCGGGATTGCGTTCGGTCTCGGTGCGTTCACCTTCTTCTATGCCGAAGGGCTTTCGTATTTTTCATCGGACCCGAAAGCCTGCGTGAACTGCCATGTCATGAATCACCAGTACGACTCCTGGAGCAATTCGGGGCACCACCACGTAGCGACCTGTAATGACTGCCATCTGCCTCACAGTTTGATCCCCAAACTGCTCGCAAAAGGCCGTAACGGCTGGAACCACTCCCTGGCATTCACGCTCGAAAATTTTAACCATCCCATCATCATTACCCGGCACAATTACGAGATCCTTCAGAAGAATTGCGTTCGTTGCCATTCAAAACTGGTTACTGACGCGATTATGATTCCGGCGGCCGGATCTCACGTGTCCTGTATCCATTGCCATCGCAACGTGGGACACATGCCGATTCATTAACCGTTCGAGGAGAAAGCTATGACCGACGAAATTCAAAAGAACCGTTTTCGACTTACCCCAAAGAGACTCCTGATCGCCCTCCTCGGGACTGCAATCGTCACGTTTATCGTGACTTATCTTCTGATCAGTATCTTTCGGCACAAAACCGAGGCACAGAACCCGTACCTTCGATTCGTTGAAGTGAAACAAGCCACAACGAACCCTGATTTCTGGGGACTGAATTGGGCACGCGAGTACGATCAATACAAACGCACGGTCGAGGTCTCGAAGACAAACTTCGGCGGCGGAGACGCCAGTCCGGCTCAGAAATCCGAAGTATTCCCCTTCCTGCCCCGAATGTTCGCCGGTTATGCTTTCTCGTTGGATTACCGGGACCGGCGGGGGC
>DATDSK010000014.1:0-2465 GCA_035291325.1 Bdellovibrionota bacterium
AACATGGCGGTGAGCATTCTCTCGGGCGAGCTTCTTCCGCTCAACCTGTTCCCGGAGGCCACCCAGTGGGTCTGGAAATCCCTGCCCTTCTACTTATATGTCTTCGGACCCGCGCAGTATGCCCTGGGCCACTGGAGTCACCTCGAATTTGCCCGAAATCTCGCGATCGCCTTTCTCTGGATTCTCTTCTTCTGGGGAGCCATTCGGATGAGCTGGAAGTGGGGAATGAAAACCTACGTGAGCGTGGGAGGCTGATCGATGAGCCAAGTGTTTTGGCACGACCGTCTCCGGCTTTATGGAACCGTCTGGCGCGTTCAATTCAAGAACAACTGGGTGCGCGAAGCCGTCTATCGGATGAACTTCCTGAGTTCCTTCGGAGTGGATATCGTCTGGATCGGAATCGAGCTGAGCCTCTTCGCGGTGATCTATTCCAATGTTCCCGTCCTCGCGGGCTGGACCAAGTATCAGGTCTACTTTTTTCTCGGGATCTTCTTTTCGTCGGACGCGCTCTTCACGATTTTTTTTCAACGTAACTTCTTCAACTTCTCCGATCTTGTGAACAAGGGTGAGCTCGATATCCTGCTTACCAAACCGGTTCATCCCCTCTTCCTCGCCCTGACCCGCTGGATGAATGTCTCTGCCTTTTTCAATTTCCTCATGGGAATTTTTATTGCCGTGCATTATTCCGGACCGGCCGGATTTCCGGGAGGCGCAAGATGGCTGCTCCTGATCTTCTGGTTGCTCGTCGGGCTCGCCTCAGCCGTGCTCATCCGGTTCGCGTTCGCGGTCTGGATCTTCTGGACCGATCGGAATTGGGCACTTCTCCGCCTCTACTATCAGTTCTTCGCTTTCGCGACCAAGCCAGACCCGATCTACCCCAATGTGATCCGATATCTGATTTTGACCGCTCTTCCGTTCGCCTTTATCGGAAGCGTTCCCGCGCGTGCCTTGCTCCACGGCCTCCAGGCTTGGGAATACCTTGCGCTCGTTCTTGTGCTGCTCGGATTTTTTACCCTCAACACGATACTCTGGAGAAAAGGACTGAAGAGGTATCAAAGCGCGAGCAGCTGAAGCAGTTTGGCTGGATTTTTCTGGTCGCCGCGGCGACCGAATTAACGCACCATTCCATCACCTCGGCCCCTCGGCAGCGCGCCATGTCACCCACTTAGTGCTGCGCGCTAAGTGTCGTTTTCAGCCAAAAACTAGGCAAAAACGCCATTATTTTGTCATTTCCCTTGCGCCAACGCATGGGACAAACAATAATCTCCCGAGTGGATTTGCCTCACCCGACCAACCAGGCAGGTAAACAGGGTGGGCTAAGCACGACGCTCCGATGAGAGATCCGCTAAGACTCTCTAAGGAATCCGCTTTGAAGCGACAAAAAGTTTATCACGGAGGGTGGTGTTATGGCTTCTTTCAAAGACCTTTGTTTTACCCCGTCAGAATTTGCAAACACCGCGAAAATCGACCGCGGTACCATTCCGACGCTCGAAAGTGACGGTCTTCTCAAAACCATCAAACGGCGGATGGGCAATGTTGATCGCAAAATGATCGCCCTTCAGGGGATGCAGGAATACTTCCGAGCCATCCGCGAAATGAACGGCACCGCACCGGTCGCCGCGGCGACCGGTTTCAAGCCGACCCAACCCCGGCACAAAATTCAAATGTTCTACAACGTGAAGGGCGGGACGGGGAAGTCCACCCTTTCCGCGCAATACGCCATGAGGGCGAGCATGCTCGGAATGCGCGTTCTGGCCCTCGACCTGGATGGCCAGGGGCATCTCAGCGTCAATCTCGACGTACTCGATGCCCATGAACGTCCCACGATCTATGACGTCCTGATCAATGACCTTCCGATCGATCAGGCCATCATGAACGTCGGACCGGGGCTGGACCTTATCCCGGCGAATCTCGGGCTATGCAACATCGAAATCCCGCTCAACAATAAACCTCGCAGGGAATACCGGCTTTCAGAAGCCATCGCCAAAATCGCCGATCGTTATGACATCATTGTTGCCGACACGAATCCTGCCGCCTCCATTCTGAACGGCTCGATGCTCGTTGCCGCAAGCCTTGTGAACGTGATTTGCGCCACCAACCCGCTTTCGTTCCACGGGATGTCCCTCGTCATGGCCACGATTGAAGACATGGAACGGGAGTTCCAGCGCAAACTCGAAGTACGGATCGTTCCTAACATGTACGACAGCCGGGAAGTCATCAGCCAGGAAGTTCTCGGCGAACTGAAAGCGCAGTTCGGGGCGCACTGCACCCGGAGCGTGATCAATCGAAGCGTTGATCTCAATGAAGCAACCAAACGGAGGACTACCGTGTGGGGTGTGAACGCAAAAGGAATCGCGGCACACGACATTCACAATATGACGGAAGAATTGCTGTTCAACTGAACCAGCCACGCAGTCACAACGGCACTGACGGGAGAACATTCATGGAAGAAACTAAAATTAAAA
>DATDSK010000015.1:0-12063 GCA_035291325.1 Bdellovibrionota bacterium
CACCCGGTTACGGCTGTCTAGCTTCTGGACAAGTGGACAGACAACACCTGCTTTGCGACAATTCAAGGAAGGGCATTTCTGGGGGAACTCTTACTTGACCACCGGTCCGAAACAAAAAACTGGGGAAAAGGGCCAAGCCTCAATCCTCATCGGCATGATGATGCTGACCTTCATCCTGTTCTTCGGCTTTGCCGTGAATACGGGAATGCTCATCAATGCCAAAATCAATCTTCAAAACGCGGCTGACCTGGCCGCCTATGCCGGCGCCGCCCAGCAGGCACGGCTTCTCACGAATATTTCCTATCTCAACTACGAAATGCGGCGGCAGTATAAGAAATTTCTGTTCCGTTACTATGTCGTCGGGAATATGGCCCAGGATTCGTTTCCGAAAGGACCCGCGAATGGCCCGATCCCCTGGAGGCCCAGCCGGGACAAAGATATCACCTATCAAGTCCCCGTCGTCTGCATCATCTACAACGGCAAGGATAATTACTGCCACATGACTGAATTGCCGCAAATCATGATCCCTCCGGCAACTCCCCTCGACGCGATCAACACCACCCTCGTGAATCAGTTGCAGCAGATCGAAGAGATTCGTCAGGAAAACTGCAAAAGCATCGGTTCCAGCAATGCCTTCGTCCTGCTGCTCTGGCTATACAACTCCGACCCTGATCTCTCGAAGCTTTCACTGTCCGGAAAATATCGTGACTTCGTCCAAGTGACGAAGGGCTTGACCTACGGCCTGGGTCTGATCCCACGTGAGCTCATCCTTCGTTGGCGGATCGATACGCTCAATTCCTATTTGAACGCTCCGCCCGAAATCGCGGTCACACGGGAACGGGTCAACACGCTGAAGAATTTCGTGGACCCCATCGCGAAAGAACGTACGGTGGATGCTTTTCTTTCAGCCTATAACACGCTCGGTAACAACACCTTCGCCGATGATAACGAAATCGTCATGGATGAACTGATTCCCCCCCAGCTTTCGGTGCTGAAAGACATCAAGACGCGGTTCGATACCTATGCACTGGATTACGAGCTGATTAATACCGGCCACAGCCCACGAGGCGCGAACTGCCAACCCTTGATGAGGCCCGTCACCATGCCCGCGGAAATGACCTTGGGTGTCTACAAAGACCCCAGTGTTCTGACGTATTACGCATTGCGCCTGAAAGCAAAAGCCCGGGTACTCTTCTCTCCGTTCGGTGATATGGAACTCAAGGCCTATGCTGCCGCCCAACCGTTCGGGAGCCGAATCGGGCCCGAACTCAGCGCAAGCCACTTTGTACGATCCGGTGTCGCGAATCCTTCGCCACGCTCACTCGACCTGGTCGGCAGCGTCCCCAATCTCCCCATCCTCTCCGGTGATCCCATTCAACCGACCCGGGGAACCGGGTTCGACAACCAGACCGTTTCGGGAACCTTTTATGCGGGACTCCAGGCCGGACCCTACAGCTTGATCGATCAAAGCAACTTTAACCGCGGCTACCAGGTCGCGATGGTTCCAAATCCCTGGGAAAAGGGAAAATACAATATCATCAATGACTTGGGTGAAGACTACTTCGTCAGTAATTTCGACAAAAACCGTATCGCCGCTTTTTGGGCCCCCGTCTTCCCGCTCGATAAGAAATCCAACCTGGCAGGATCCGTGAGCAACGCCCTGGACGCCCTTTTTCCTCCGAGCACAACGAGCGGCAGCAATGTCAGCCAAAGCGATCTCGATAACATGAGATCCCAACTCAAATCCGTCATGAGCCAATATATGACCCGCCTCGAGTCAGGGGATGGCGAAGTCATCGGGGGAGTGAAAGAGGGTTTCAATATCGTCCGCCTGGAAGATCCGTTCTCCACCCGTCCAGGAGACCCGAAAGCACCCACCCCGATTCCGATCAATCTACCAGGGACGCTCTTGATGAATTCCCCGGAAGACGTCAAAACTTCGTGGGATAATACAAAGAATAACCAGCAATATGCGAAAGGCCGCGTAGGTTACAGCGTCAAAATCGTTTCTTTCGAATCCCTCACGAATCGAAAACAACCTGCCAATTCTGACGGCACGGGCTGGACAAACGAGCTCGCTCCCGGAGCCGAAGGCGACGAAGACCTGCCCTACATCAGGCACTAAGGCCATCCGCAGCGCAGAATTACTTGTTGCAAAGCCCTCACCTCTATGGCTTATTTTTGTTCTAACAGTTTAATTTCTAACTCTATTGGGCAACCCCCGAAAGACCAGATTTTCAAATCGGAGATAACTATGGCGAAGAAAAAAGTAGCGCGATCAAAAGCAAAACCTAAGAGCAAGAAAGCCGCCCCGAAAAAAGGCGGAACAAAGGCAAAGAAAGCCGCGAAGAAACCCGCGGCTAAAAAGGCGAAAAAGGCAGCCACGAAAAAACCGGCCAAGAAAGTCGCCGCGAAAAAGAAACCCGTTAAAAAAGCCGCCCCGAAAAAGAAACCCGCGCCGAAAAAAGCCGCGGCCCCGAAACCCCAGACTCTCCCCACGTTGACGACATCGACCCTCGGTGGAATTGCCGGAGGCGCGATTGGATCAGGCCTGTCCTCCGGATATCACGAGGAACAGGAAGAGCAGGAGCAAGGCCATAGCAACGGCCAACATGGTGATCTCGAGGATCTCGAGGACGAGAACGAGCGTCTCAACGAAGAACCTCTCGAAGTGCTCGAGTCAGCGGACGAAGACGAAGACCTGGAAGACGAGGACCTCGACGAGGATCTCGATAAGGACTCCGAAGAATAATCTTCCGCTTTAGGTCAAAGTTTGCCCAATACTGAGGGCGAAAAACGACGACCTTCGCGGTCCTGTTTTTCGCCCTTGTTTTTTTATTTATGGAAATTCGCGACATTATTCACGGCTCGATCATCATTGAACCGGCCGAACTTGCGGTCATCGATTCTCCGTATTTTCAGCGCCTCAGGCAAATCAAACAACTCGGATTCGCGGAATATTCCTTCCCCAGCGCGACTCACAACCGCTATATCCACAGCCTCGGAGCGATGGGGACGGCGTCCCAGGCATTCGACACGATCTTTGGAGGGCCAAGTGCCCGGGTCGCGCAGCGGCTTCCCGATCCGGTCGGACTGACTCTGGCACATCCGAAAGCTTACGCGCGGTTTCGAGCGGTTCTCAGACTTGCTGCTCTGCTGCACGATATCGGACACGGTCCTCTTTCGCATACAACCGAATCCGCCATGCCGGATGTCCGCGAGCTGGGAATTCCAGGCGCTCCCGTCAAAGCCAAACCACGCCGGGCCAATCACGAGGATTACACACTCAAAATCATCCTCGATTCCGGTGTGACCCAGATACTGGAGCGCGCGGGCCGACCTCACGGATTCAGTCCGATCCATGTTGCCGCCCTGATCGACCCGTCAATCGAGATTAACGACGATTTTTTTATCGAGCGGATTGACGGCACGCCCACTGATTTTCGTGCCATTCTGAAACAGCTCATCTCAAGTGAGCTCGATGCCGACCGCATGGACTACCTCAAGCGGGACAGCGTGCATTCCGGCGTCAGTTACGGTGAATTTGATTTCGACTGGCTTCTCGGGAATCTCACGTTCCACCTCCAAAACGGCAAGTGCTATCTCTGCCTCCAGCACCGGGCGCTTTATGCTTTTGAGGACTTTCTGATCTCCCGATTCCACATGTTTTTGATGGTCTACTTTCATTACAAGAGCGTGGTTTTCGATTCGATGCTCGCCAGGTTCTTGACCTCTCCCGATTGCGGCTATTCGCTCCCGGCCGATATCGAGAAGTACTGCGAATGCAATGACGCTCATCTCTACGCCCACCTCGCCGCGAGCAAGAACGATTGGGCAAAGCGAATCGTGGAGAAACGTCCCTATTGGATGCTCCTCGAGCTGCATACGGGTATTCCGGCCGGGAAGGCCGCCTTGCTCGGGCAGCAACGGTTACTCTCGAAGATCCAGAAGGACCTCGCAACGCAGGAAATCGACTATATCGCGGCAACCTCGACCGGTGAGCTTTCAAAGTATTTCCGGAAGCCTGGCGATCCGATCTTCGTGCGCTACGACAATCATTACAGCGCGCCGAGTTTCATACCGCTCGAGCGTTGCACGGATTTGTTCGAAAAATACGGCGAAAAGCGGGAAATCACCCGGCTCTACGTCTCACCTGAGAATTATTCGCTTTGTCGCAGTCAGGGTCGGCTCACGCCGTTCAGATACGAGGAAGAGCCGCTTACTTCCACTTGATGCTGCAACCCATCGAAGGCGGTTGCACGGGGTCAGGATCCCTTCCTTCAAGCACCCGATCGATTGCATGCGCAAGGTCACGTTTCGTAACCTTTGCTTCGTCACTCCAGCAGTCATCGAGCCGCCCGCGGTATTTTAAAAGCATGACTTTTGAGCGAAGCCCCTTCGTCCCTGGAGCATAGAGATAAAAATCCGGCGTACAGACGGCGCCGTATTCCCGCGCGACCGACTGATCCTCGTCCCAGAGATACGGAAAAACGTATCCCTGTTCCTTGGCGCAGGCTTTCATGGCGTCAAAGCCGTCTTCGGGATATTTCGCGGAATCATTCGAATTGATTCCCACGACTTTCACGCCGCGAGGAGCATATTGTTCAGCCAGGCGATTGATCCGGTCCTGGACGGCCTTCACGTACGGACAATGGTTGCACATGAAAACAACTACCCAGGCTTTCGCGTCCGAAAAATCACGGGCGTGATAGGTTTTCCCATCCACGCCCGGCAATTCGAAATCGGGCGCTACTTCGCCGAGACTTCCTTTTTCAGAATAGGTCAATGCCATTTGGCATCAAGTCCCAGCCGAATAGTCGTCCGCGTACTTGGCCTGTTCCGGCGTCAAGGTGTCAAGCTGCATCCCGATTGAATGCAGTTTCACAAGCGCGATTTCCTGATCCTGCCGCGGATCGATGTCATAAACCATCGGCTTCATGTTCTTGCCTTCTTTGGCAAGCCGAACCATTCCGAGAAACTGATTCGCGAAAGACATATCCATGACTTCCGACGGATGCCCTTCGGCGGCCGCGAGGTTCACCAAACGTCCCTGGGCAAGAACGTAAATCTTCTTGCCGTTCTTAAGCGTGAACTCCTCGTTGTTCGGACGCACTTCGCGGACGTTCTTGGAAAGACCCTTCAGCTGATCGAGATTGATTTCGCAATCGTAATGACCCGTATTCGAAACGATCGCGCCTTCTTTCATGGAGTTGAAATGCCGATCAACGATGATGTCCTTCATGCCGGTCGCCGTAATGAAAATGTCGCCGATTTTGGCGGCATCATCCATCTTCATCACTTCGAAACCTTCAAGAACGGCCTTCAGCGCCGCGGTCGGTTTGATCTCCGTTACGACAACCCGGGCACCCATGCCCCTGGCGCGCATCGCGCAGCCCCGTCCGCAGTGACCGTAGCCGGCCACGACGAAGACCTTTCCTCCGAGCAGCACGTTCGTCGCGCGGATAATGCCGTCGATCGAACTCTGACCCGTTCCATAGACGTTGTCGAAGTCCCACTTCGTTTCGGCATCGTTGATGGCGATCACCGGATACTTGAGCGCGCCGTCTTTCGCCATTGCGCGAAGGCGATGAACGCCCGTCGTGGTCTCCTCGGTCCCGCCGATAATGCCCTTCGATAATTCCTGGTGTTTTGAGTGAACGGTGAAAATGAGATCCGCGCCGTCGTCCAAGGTAAGCGTGGGTTTGAAATCCAGGGTGCGCTCGATAGCCCAATAGAACTCGTCTTTGTTCATCCCGTGCCAGGCGTAAATCGAGACTTCATCGGCCAACGCGGCGGCGATATCATCCTGTGTCGAAAGCGGATTACAGCCCGACCAGGCGACTTCCGCGCCCGCGGCTTTCAATGTGCGAACAAGAACAGCGGTTTCTTTCGTAACGTGAAGGCACCCGGCAATTCGCATCCCCTTCAGAGGCTGCGTTCGTTTCGCTTCTTCCCGGAGCTTCATCAATACGGGCATACGACTTTCGGCCCATTCGATCTTGAGCCTCCCTTGAGGGGCAAGTTCGGGATTTTTCACTTTGGACTTCTGTAACGAAGAATTCATCGATCACCTCTTGTTAAGACATTTGCATATATGCATGTAACGACGGGCCGAGCGTTGTTACAAACTTACTCTAACGAATTTCATTCTCTTAGCCCGAAGGAGGTTGCCCGGGCAACGGAATTTTAACAACCCGACGGATTTACTCGCGGATAAACTCAAGTTTTGGAGCGCTGGAAGGCTTCGTCCGAGGAGTATTCGTTGGAACGGGAGTCGTCCTGGGCTGAAACTCGATTTCAGTAACGCCGTCCCCTGAACGCGACGGGCTTAATCCGATGGGTTCTTCCATCGGGCGCGCCGATGGGGCTGACTTCGGCTTTACGAATTCAAGTTCCTTTGGAAATTGGCTTCCATCAATAACGACTTCGGGTTCGCGGCTCTTCGCCCGTGGCATCACGGGAAGGGGAACAGGACTTCGGCTGACTTCAGGTCCGGCGCCGGTTCCGACAACCTGATCCCCCGAAAACTTGTATTGGGCACCGCTATCATCAGCCTGTTCAGGAAGCCGTGTCGTGGTCGGTCCGATATACTTTTTCAGGAAGTTCTGTTCAGCGTTTTGAATTACCTCTCCGACCTTCTGCCGTGCCGGAGTAATAATTTGCTCTCGAAGACGAACCTGTTCATCCGGGGTTGTTGCCTTTCCAGACTTCAAAGCGCGGTAGTAATCGTTTTGAGCTTTGGCGAGATCATCTTCAGCGCTCCTCAATTCTCCGGGGGCCCCGGCACACATGACAGCGCTGAAGCAGTGACAGAGGAGAACGAATACTACTTTATTTAAATCTCTTAACAATTTCTGAAGCAACACTTACGACCTCCGGAATACCTGATGCAGGTTGTCACACCCTCGGAAACTAGCTACAATAATAGTATCTTCGTTTTTCTGGGGGAAGCAATAGACGGGGGACACGTATGACTCCACAATTTCGTCGTTATTTGACGAGAGTCTCGAAAATTTTAATATTAATCTTCTGGGCATCAATGAGCACCGCGGCAGGGCCCATACCTGGAACCAACCCCACAGCGCCGCCTCCCACGGAAGTCGATGTTCCCTGCACTCGCAGCACTACCGGTCCTGAGACAGTCGGGTTTCTAAGGGACTGCTCGACCGTCAACACAGAAGTCAAAACGAACCTCGACTTGCGACTCAAGCAGCACGTCGCGAGGCTTTATGAAGGGGTCAGCGAAAACCCCGAATTCGGAAAAGACTTCTCCAAAGTCACGGGCTCCGCCTCCCCCAACGTCATGAGCTACCGTTTTGAAAAACCGGTTTGCAACGTCACTCCCAATGAATACGCGATGAATCAATCCGAAACTCTCGTAAATCATCTCAACGAATCTTGCGGAAGTCCCGTCGAGCTGAACGTCAATGTGAGCGTCAGGAGGGTGTTCGGTAAGTGCGTCGGTGCCCGCGTGCGTAGCAGCGCGAGCCTTCAGGGCCAGCGAGGACTGCGCGAATCAGCCTATATCGCCGGGAGCTATATCCAGGCGCTGACCTGCTTCAAGGAACAGGTAAAAAAGGAAATTGATTCCGGCAAATTGCAGATTTCGCCCACCTGCCAGAGCCTGGCCTCCGATGTCCATGATCTCGGCCAGAATTCAAAAAAGATCGCGGATACCCTGCGCGCCAGCCTCGGCGAGCAGGAGAACAGGACCGACATCTGGAAATGCAAAAACAGCTTCGAAGACATCGGACTGACAGGCAGAGTTGTAGGAATGGATGTCGGCGAATTCCGCCAGAGTGCGCAGCACCTCTGTGCCGCCCGAAGCGCGATCGAAACCGCATTTAATCACCTGATGGCGTGTGAAGTTTTCGCGCGAACCGGAAGGGATTTCCGGGCAACCGTGGCGAGCCTGGATGAATTCGGAAGGATGCTTCAGGGACCATCGGGACCTAACCAGACCTGCAGCGGCGAATGCTCCGGTCGATGCGGCCGCTGCCAGAGCAGCGGTTCGGCAACGGCTTGCGCAACGAGCTGCGCGAATGCCTGTTATCAACGCGAGCTGATCAAGATTATCCAGCAGCTTCAGCAACGATGGCCCAGCGATGGAAGCTGTCCTCGTGTTTCACTCGTCCCGTCCACCTTCGCCAGGAGGTTTGCATGAAAAACAGACATTTTATTTTAGGACTGTTGTTGGCAGGCCTGGCAAGCTGGTTGAGCGGCTGTAGCGGCGGCGGCGGCGGGGGCTTTAACGGGACGGTTGTTCAGGACCCGGGCGCATGCCCCAGCGGCAGCCTGACCAAGCTGCCGGCCGAGTGCTGCAACGCGAGTGGCACCCGAACCAAATTCGAGGGTTCATGCGCGAGCGTCGACGGCGCCGATCTTCCTCCCATCATCAGTTCCCAAACGGGAGCCGCGGGCGCGGCGGGATCCGGCTATACGGCAAACCAGGCCGCGAGCGATCTCGTCTCCGTGGCGGGCAACACGCAAACAGGAGGTTTGCATCCCTCGTATTCCGCGGCGACTTCAGGCGGCGGTGGTTCTCCGGGTACCCCGCTCTCTCTGGATCAGCGCCTTCATGGCTCCGGAGGCTCTGGAACGGCCGGACCAGCGGCCGCAAAGGCTTCCGGACAAGCGGTGCGCCAAGCCGGGCTGAGCGCAGTTTCGCCGCTCGGCGAGGGCGCGAACTCGCGCGCGAGCAGAGTTTCCTCTACCAGTACGCAGGTCGCTGCTGCCAGTCCACCTGAACTCGCCCCGGGGAACGACACCTCAATCGGCTCTCCTGAAGAGGTGGGCGGTTCAGACGAGTTCTCAAAAGGACCTGCCTACGCGGCCGCAAAAGCAGGCCTGAGCGGCCAAAGATCAGGCCTGTTCGGGAGAATCGGATTCGGAGGCTCGGATTCAGCTGAAGCCGGCAGAGACGGCGGAGCGGTTGAAAGCCAAAGTTTTGGGAAGACAAGTGACGGCACGTCCGTGCTTCTCGACGCGGATCCCGACGATTACTTCACCCGGGCCCGAATTGAAGATAGCATCTTCAAAATCGTTGAACGGCGTTACCGGACGAAGGCACAGCATTGGGCGGTCGTTCCTCTCGATGCCCTCTCGAAAAAACGATAAAGAAACAGCAGAACAGTTTTTTATCGAAAATCCGTTTGGATTCGGGTTATTTTTAGCAGATGCAGCTACTCACGAAAAATGCTGACCTGGGTCCGCCCCTGAAAACCTCAACCCGGCGTAAGATCGCCATAGGAAGCTGGGCAGGCCCCGGCGATCCGAGCGTTTACGGCATCGCGGAACTCGATGCTGAACCGGCACTCGCCTATATCGACAAACTTAAGCTCCAATCCGGAGTGAAAATCACCTTCTCCCATTTTGTCGGCAAAGCGGTCGCGAAAACATTGAACGAGCATCCGGAGATCAACGGCGTCCTCCGCTGGGGGCGTATTTATCCGCGAAAATCCATTGATGTCTTTTTTCTTGTCGCCTCCGACGAAGAAGGAGCGGATCTTTCGGGGCTGACCATCCGCAACACCGATCGCAAATCAATTCCCGAAATCGCGAGTGAAATGCAGGTTCAGATCGACGAGATCCGGAAAAAAGGCGACCCGGCCTTCAAGAAAATGAAAAAAACGCTTGGCGGAGTTCCCGGCTTCCTCGCGCGGCTGGTGATCGGGTTTTCCAGTTTTATCACGGGAACGCTGAATCTCTGGAGCCCGCTGCTCGGCACGCCGCGGGATCCTTTTGGAAGCGTCTGGATCACGAACATCGGTTCACTAGGCATGGATACGGCCTTTGCCCCGCTGATCGCATATTCCCGGGTACCGCTCCTGATCACCTTGGGCGCGGTCAGGGAAACGCCTGTCGTCCGCGATGGAAAAGTGGTGGTCGGAAAAACGATAAGACTGTGCGTTACGTTCGATCATCGGCTGATCGACGGAGTTCACGCCGCGCATATGGCAAGAACGGTTCAGAGGATCTTCGCAAATCCCGAGCGCGAGCTTACCTGAACAGACTTACTGCCTGGCGATCGGTTTTCCGCCGGCGTAGTGGTATTTCTGCTGGGCAATTCTTTTCATCGGACCTTGGAGGGCTGGCCGCTTAGCAAGGGCCGGCAGGTTTTCGCGATACCCGCTTTCGATATTTGAAAGACGGGCGATGTCCTGGTCAAAATTGATCCGCCCTTGGCGAGGGACCCGGATTTCCGAAAGCGACTGATAAATCGCCGTATCATCGGTAATCCTATTTGCCCTCCGACCCGGGACCGATCCCATCGCGACAGAAAGGGTGGTGAGGCCGATCATCGCTCCACAACTGAACAACATCCACTTCATGGCCTTCTCCTAACAGGTGCTTACGTTCGCTTGGCTAAGGCTGCTGCCTTATGTCCGGCCCCCACTGAGCAAGGCCGGTGCCAATAACCGGTTCGCTGAGGCCCCCGAAGGGGCTCAAGATAACACCTTGAATTCCCTTGGAAGATCATTAGAATGACCCCTGCCGTCCAACCTGTCTCAGGTTCCGCTCTGTATAACGTTTAGTCACTTGGGTCCAACTCGATACATGCTGCGCTCGATTCGTCTCATCAAAGTCCGCCAGAACAATCTCAAGAATATTACGGTGGAATTCCCTGCCCGAAAGCTTTCAGTCATAACCGGGCTATCCGGCAGCGGCAAAAGCTCTCTCGCGTTCGACACGCTCTATGCCGAAGGCCAGCGCCGGTACATCGAAAGCCTTTCGACTTACACCCGGCAGTTCCTGGAAAAAATGCCTAAACCGGATCTCGATTCGGTTGAAAATATCCCACCTGCGATCGCCCTCGAACAACGCAACTATGTGCTCAGTTCGCGAAGCACGGTCGGGACCCAGACCGAGATCATCGACTATCTGCGTGTTCTTTTCGCAAAAATCGGCCGCACGCAATGCGTGAACTGTGGCGCCGAGGTCACTCGCCAGGACTCACAGTCCATTCTGGAGTGGGCTTGCGAGTGGCTGCCGTCCAAAAAAGCGCTCGTAGTTGCACCGCTTGGGGCACCCCTTGGGGCGACACCTCTCGGTGCTACTCCAGCGACAAAGAAACCAAAGGGCGCAGGCAAAGCGGGCGCCCTGAAGAACAAAAAGGCAAAAGCAGCCAGCCTGTCCCTTGAAGCCCTATTCCAAATCCTGAGGGAACAAGGATTTCAGCGTCTTTTTTGGCGACGTACAAAGGGAACCTCTGAACTCCTCGAACTCGAGGAATTCGGCTCTGAGAATTTCCCGAAGCTCACTCGCACCCACCTGGATGCCGGAGAACTCTTCGTGGTCGTGGATCGGCTCAGGATTGCGCAGTCCCCTGACCGGGACACCCGCGGCCGGCTCCTCGATTCGATCGACCAGGGTCTGGCTGTCGGCCGGGGCAGAATCGCCTTCGCGGATCTCGGCGACCTTGCAGGAGACGCGGGCTGGGTCGAATTCGACAACCGTTTTTCATGCATTCGATGCGGGCGCGAGCACCGCGTCCCAGAAAACCATCTATTCTCGTTCAACAGCCCGCTCGGGGCTTGCGCCCGATGCAGCGGCTTCGGCTTCACTCTTGATCTCGATGAGGCGCGCGTCGTTCCCGATGTGACGAAGACGCTCAAGAACGGCGCTATCGACCCGTTCGCGAAACCGTCGCTCGCCGATTGGCAGAAGGATCTTTTCCGCTTCGCCGAACGACACGGTATTTCGGTCGGAAAACGATACCGCGAACTCACGGCTTCCGAGCGCAAACTCCTGTGGGATGGGGACCCGAAGGATAAAACCTTCCCGGGAATCACCGCCTGCTTCGAGGAGTTGAAACGCTGGAAATACAAACTACACGTGCGGGTTTTTATCCGCCGTTATCAGAACCAGAGTCTTTGCCCCGAGTGTCACGGCGCGCGACTCAAACCCGAAGCTCTCGCCGTGAAAATCGGCGGAAAACCGATTTCAGAACTCCTGGAACTTCCGGTCACGGACCTTCTCGGATGGTTCAGAAACATCGAACTCACGCCTCGTGAGCGCAAAATAGGTCAGGAGGCCTTTTCACAAGTCGAACGAAGACTCGCC
>DATDSK010000016.1:0-2780 GCA_035291325.1 Bdellovibrionota bacterium
GTTACAAAAGCGACCTTGGGAGCTTCGTGTCTTGTTCGCAAAACAAAAGCAAGACCCAAACAACCGCCTTAAGAACAACCTTCGTTGGGTAATGTGGGCACGCGGTCCGTATTGTCAACGTTGGGACCGGGTTTTTATTGCCATGAATGTCGCAATCAGCCAAAAAACTAAGTAATTTTCTCGAGGTGCTGGTATCGCTTCCAAGTTTGACACCCAAAGCCACTCCTGATAACATCATGCGTCATTGACGGGAGCTATTATGACTCGATGGATAACCGTATTTTTAATCTCTTTCGCTCTCTGTGAATTACTCAATCCAAATGAATCCCAGGCGAAAATCTCCAAAAAATCGCGAACGCGTGACGTTTACCCGGCAACAGAACCCGACCTGCCGCTCAGAGCCCCCAAGCCTCGAGTGATTTCCGCCGAAAAAGCTGAGCCCAGACTGCCCATCGCAACCCAAGCCGGCGCGCCGAGCTATGACCCAGTTCCATCAGACCAGGTTGATCCTCTCGTGAAACGCCTCAAAATAGTCCAGGAGCTGATCGAGAAACACGCTCGAGCATACGACTACCGCATTTATACGACGAAACAGTTGCTCGCGATTTTGGATCAACTTACCCCGAAAACGACACCTACTCCGCCCCCCAGCGAGAACAATGCCGACAGGGATACCCCAAAGGACCTCACCAGCACGTTACCGCCCCCCGAAGAGAGCGAAGAGTAGGAATCGACTTTCAGATTTGATCCCGCTATGACTATGCCCGGCCATTCCAGGGAGGCCTCATATGCCGTGGCAGCATCCATCCATTCTGATCATCACTCTAAGCCTGCTCGCAACAGCTTGCAGTCATTCAACGCGGAGCAAATCCACAAAAGATGATCCATCACTCCGCTTCCCCGAAGAAAGACACTTTGGGCGGATCACCCAGCTGACAACCTCCGGAACGAATGCGGAAGCATACTGGTCCTTTGACGGCAATTGGCTCACTTTCCAACACAAGGGTCCTGACGGAACCAGTCCCGCATGTGACCAGATCTACATGATGCGCTCCGATGGCAGTGAGCTGAGGGAGGTCTCGGAGAATAAGGGTCGAAACACCTGCGCCTACTTTTTTCCCGATAATTCAAGAATTCTGTTCAGCAGCACCCGAATGGACGGTCCCGAGTGCCCCGCTAATCCCGATCTGAAGGGCGGTTATGTCTGGCCCATTTACGATTCTTATCAGATCTATAGCCTTCAAGTTGACGGTACGGACCTCCGATTATTCGAACCCGGCGCCCCGCGCGCATACAATGCCGAAGCAACCGTTTGCAAGGACGGTAGCGTGGTCTTCACGAGCGACCGCGATGGAGATCTCGAACTTTATCGTGGGCGCATCAATAATCTCGGAACTCTCACCGAAGTCCAACGTATCACGTGGACCCCTGGCTACGACGGAGGAGCTTTCTTCTCGCAGGATTGCCAACAGATCGTCTGGCGCGCCTCTCGGCCCCGCCCAGGCCGTGAACTCGGAAATTACAAAACGCTTCTTCGGCAGCACCTGGTCCGACCCGACGAACTCGAAATCTGGGTAGCCAACGCTGACGGATCCCACGCTCGTCAGATCACCCGGATTGGCGCGGCGAGCTTCGCTCCGTATTTTTCTCCTGACGGCACGCGGGTGATCTTCTCGTCCAACCCGCGCGATCCAAAAGGCCGGAAGTTCGATCTGTACATGATCGGGGTGAACGGCACCGGATTGGAGCGAATCACCTATTCCGATACGTTTGACAGTTTTCCGATGTTTTCGCCTGATGGGAAATACCTGGCGTTTTCATCCAATCGCAACGCAAGGCGCCCTCACGAGACAAATGTGTTTATCGCGGAATGGCTGGATATCCCCCAGACCACTCCCGCTCCAGCGACGGATCGATTCGCCACGCTCGTGCAGAGATTGACTTCGTCGGTCTCGGACCCCGAAAACCGGCCGGACAAGCTGATTACCGACGAATTTTTGTCAGCCGGTCTTCGCGATTTTTCTGAGCTTTTTCCGAAACACAAGAATACCCCCCTCTCTCTGGGCGTTCTCGGAGAAGGCTGTCGAAATACGGCCGCGATCGTGATCGCAGCCAAGGTCGAACAGGACGATTTTTCCGGAATCGCCGGGGTCATCGAATCAGCGCGAATTCTCAGTGCGGGATCAAAGGTCCAAAAAAGAAAAGCGCGGCCGACCTGTTATATCTTCGCTGGCATTCATTCGAGCAGAAACAGCCAGAGTCCGTTTTCAACACTGAATCTGGCGTTGAAGGAACTTCCTTTTCGTCCAAAAGCGATCTTGATGCTCGAGCGTTTGGCTGAAATGGAAAATAACCAGCTCGCCGTTTCCGGCTTTTCCGCAATGAAGGAGTGGCGAAAACTCCTGAATCTGACCTGCATCCAGAAAAGGCTCACCTGCCCCGGAAGTTCCCAAGAAGACTCGGACCCGAAAACCGAATATGTCGACGGCATACCCGTCCTACGCTTTGCGACGGTTTCTGAATCCACGGGCGAAAAACAGAAGAAACGGCTCACTCCAGAAAACATGAACATCACTGGAGCCCTCCAAGCAATCGATGCGGTCACGGCAGTCGCATCGCGCGCCGTTCCAAAAACAGTACGCCATCGCAACAAAACAGCGTTGCCTTTTGGACAAAGATCGCATACCAGATAAGAACTCTAGATGTGGCTTGGTAGCTCAGTCGGTAGAGCAGCGCCCTGAAAAGGCGTGTGTCGACGGTTCGATTCCGCCCCAAGCCAC
>DATDSK010000017.1:0-2479 GCA_035291325.1 Bdellovibrionota bacterium
CGCGGTCCGCTTGAGCGCATACTTGGGCAGCTCGATCGTAAAAGTCGAGCCCTTTCCCGGTTCGCTTTTCAGATAGAGCTTTCCTTGATGGGCCTTTACGATTTCGTGAACGATGTACAGGCCCAAGCCGAATCCCCTGACTTGTCCCTTTTCTGTCGCTCTTTGAAAAGGTTTGAAAATCCTCACCTGATCTTTCGGATGGATTCCCACGCCGCGATCCTGAACGGATAACCGCGCGCCGGCTTCGGTCCCGGTGAGCTGGATAGTGATCAGGGATCCCGAAGCGTACTTCATCGCGTTCGTCAGGAGATTGGCAACGACTTCCTCGAGTCTGATTCGATCCCAGAATCCGATGACGTCCTTTTCCAGTTGAAGCTCGACGCTGCATTTCGCCTGACTGAGCTCTATTTGATGTCGCTCCACGATCTCGCGGACGAGATGACCGAAATCGAGTTTGCTCGGTGATAACTCGAGATCGCCTCTCCTGGCGCGGCTGATGTCAAGAAGTTCGTCAATCAATCGTGAAAGGCGATCCATCTGTCTATCGGCCATGATCATCATCGAATTCAGCTTCTCGGGCGAGAGGGAGTCGAATTTTCCCAGACTCGAGAGCCTGATCAAAAGCTGAATCTGCGTCCGCAGCGCGGTCAGCGGCGTACGGAGCTCATGCGAGGCGATGGACAGAAAATCCTCGCGCGCTTGAATAGCCTCCTGAGAGGCCGCGTAAAGAATCGCGTTGTCGAGGGCAGTGGAACAACGATGACCATATTCCTCGATTAAATTGATTTCTTCCGGCCTTCGGAACTGGTCGGGCCTTTCGGAAATAAGCACAAGAGATCCGAGAGCGTTTCCTCGAGACGTGAGTGTCAGAATGCTCGCGGAACGAATCGGCAGATCTTCGAGGCCGGAAGGGCCTCTCAGATGAGCGATTTCGTTTTGGGTCAACTCTACTACATTCCGATACGCGGTCGCGCGACCTTCTGAAAATTTGACCAAAGACTCGCGCAACTCGTTCGAATTCAGACTTTCGTTGAGGCGGGCCTCCCTCTGAAGATCCTTGTGAGCGGCTAAAAAGCGCTCAGCATTGAGAACGGACTTTGAAAGAACGAGAACGCATCCGTCGGCGGTTTGGGGTATCAGAAACCGAACGATCGTCGCCAACGTCGATTCCATATTCAGGGAACTCGAGAGCTGTTGGTTTGCCCGGGCGAGAAGTCGCGAATAGCCGGCATCCCGTTCAAGAATGTTCTCCCGTTCTTCGTAGTAATCTATTCGGCTCGTCAATTCAGCCGGATGAACGGCCAGTCTCGCGAGAATGTCGCTGTAAGCCGATGAGAGCGCCGCCAGTTCTTCGGGTGTCATGAACTCCTGCTCGCGAATGGCGGCGTGCGCGGCGGGACTGCCGATCGCGGCGGCCAGAGTGCGCTCGATTTCACGTCGAATGGCCGCGAGCTGCAAGACCGTGATCCGCGGAGTCGATTCAAACCCACGAAGAGCTTGAGTGGCCAGCTGTTCAGCGTCATCCGGGTTGAAATACCGGGAAAATAGCTCCACGATCAGTTCGCGTTTCGAATCCACCGGAAAATCCGGCAGCTCCTGGTTGGACAGGCCTCTCGCCGGTCTGATCTCCAGCGCGTCGACGAAGCGGCTCGCGTCGATTTCCTCTTCGGTTGACGGGGTGAAAAGAAGCGACCCGATGATAACGCTGCTGATATTCATGAAGAGCGACCAAAGGACCGCATGGGTGAGGGGATTGAATGCGGTAACCCCGAAGAGGGCTCCGGGCTTCAGAAACGCCAGGCCGAAAGGCCCCTCCGTGACGAGGGCCGAGGGAAGCCAGCCGATCGACGCGAACTCGGGGACGATCAGACAATAGATCCAGATGCTGAATCCCGCAGTCAGTCCGAGCAGCGCGCCTGACTTGTTCGCCCTTCGCCAGAACATCCCCGCAATGATGGGCGGCGCGAGCTGGAGCATGGCTGAAAATGAAATCAGGCCGATGTTCGCCAGGCTGTAATTCGGTCCGAAGAGACGCTCGTAAACATATCCGGTCGTGATGAAGAGGGCGGCGGCAACCCACCGGGTTCCGAGGAGATGCCGCTGGATTCCCCGGAGTGCCTTGAATCTTGAAGACAAAGGCAAAACCAGATGATTCGAAATCATGGTCGAAACGGTCATCGTTTCCACCATGATCATTCCGATTCCGGCCGAAAGGCCGCCGAGACACACGAAAAGAGAGAGCCAGCGGTTCCCGGCCGCCAAGGGCAACGTGAGCACCAGGTTATCGGCCTCCACCGGATTGAAGCCAAGGATCAGGCCGGCTGCGGCAATAGGCACGACGAAGAAAGAAATCGCGAACAGGTAAAGCGGCACCACCCACATGGCGGTCCGAATGTGGTTTTCATCGGAGTTCTCAACGACCCCCAGGTGAAATTGCCGCGGAAGGAAAAAGAACGCCGAGAATGCCAGGACGATGTAG
>DATDSK010000018.1:0-11620 GCA_035291325.1 Bdellovibrionota bacterium
GCCTCTGATATGGCAGCCGGCACAATCGCCCGGCTTCGAAAGATAAGCAGAACCGTGCTTTTTCGTGAGCTCCGGCGTGTGCGGCACCCCGATATGACAATCACTGCAGCCGGGCTTTTCCACCCCCGAGCCCGCGTGGCAACCGAGGCAGGAATCCGGAAATTTGAGGTAATCGAGCCCATGGCGCTCGGGGTTGCCGTATTCCGCGGAATGGGGGTACGACGCGTGACAATAGGCGCACGCGGGAACGATTTTCCCGCCGGGAGTTCGATGGTTTTCAGAATGGCAATTCAAACAGGTTTTCGTTCCGATGCTCTTTGACTCGGGCCCGTGGACTTGAGAGTTTCCAAACCCCTCAGGATGAGGCATGCGGAGATGACAATCGGCGCACGAGGTGACCCCGCGACTCTCGCTTCCTGATGAATGGCAGCCGGTGCATCGGGAGGAATCATCTATGAACTTGTAACCGTGGTCTTCGGGACTCGCAAACCCGTCGGAATGCGGGAACTCCTGATGACAGCTCGTGCAAGCAGGAAGCGCAAGCGCTCGTCCCGGAACCGTTTCTCGCTGTTTGTGGCAAACGATACAGTCCCGGCGCGAGTCCTTCGATTTCAAATAAGCCGCGCCGTGGGTCTCCTGGTTACCGAATCCCTGAACATGCGGAAAACTGTCATGACACTTGGAACTCGAGCAGGACGGGATCTTCGAACGAGCCTGTCCGGCCGGCGGCGCCACGGCCCGCGCGTCCGGGTTCTTATGGCACGTCAGGCATTTTGCCGAATTTCTTCTTTCATCGGCAGACCCAAGGAAAGCCCCGCCATGAACGGCTCCCGATTTCACGAACTCTTTATTGTGCGGAAAAGTCCCGTGACATGACGAACAGGATGAAGCTGCCGCGGGCTTCGCAGTCGAGTCCTTCGGATTGCGAGCCGTCGTTTCGTCAGCTTCTGAACCCTGGTGACAGGTAAAGCAATTCTTACCGGCCCCGGCAAGGTAAGGTGCCCCGTGGGCGCCAGTCTGCATGAACTCCTTCGTATGTTCGAGCGGACCGCTGTCGCGTGCTTGTTGCTCCTGAATCAGCTCATTCAGCTTCTGGCAGCCAGTCCCGGCGACCGCGAGCGCTAAACCGATGACCAGGAACGAGAAGGAGGTCTTTATCATCTGACCTCCGAAAGCGAAGGATTTGATGGAATACCTGGTTCAAGCAGCGTTTGCCCGGAAGACTCCCACTTCATGATCGGTTCCCAGTTTTTTAACTGCGAAGGATGGCAACCCGAGGTCCGGCAACCCTTCTCAAAATTCGGCATCAGTTTCTTCGAACCCGTGTGGCAGTTCACGCACTGCCCTTCGTAAGCGCGCGCAACCTTCGCGTGGCCTTGCTTATTCCAGTTCTCCTGATCTCCCGCCTGGCCTTCAGCATGTGGAATCACCGGATGACAGCTTCCGCAGGAAACAAACTCGTCGGGCCGTTCCTTTCTGAACTCTGATTTTTCACCGTGACAATCCAGGCATCCCAGGCTCGCACCCGAGTCTTTGTCCTTCAGGTACGCGGCACCGTGTTCGGACGCGAGCGCCCACCGCCGCGAATGCGGGAAATTGTGGCAATCCCGGCAGGACATCGCTCCGCCCTTGCCTTCGAAGTTCCCCCCGTGACATCGGGCGCAGTGCGACGGGTTCTTGAAATAGCCGTCAGGATGGGCCTGGAAATCATCACCTGATTCGTGGTGCGTGAATGCTTCAAGAGCCGGATGGCATTTCGTGCACCCGATGTTCATCACGCCCCCCTGAAGGTCCGCTCCGTGGCATTTGCGGCAAAGCGCCTTGTTCTGGGTGAATTGGCTCCCGTGAAGATTCGTGAATTTGAACATTTCATCATGCGGCGGCATTTTCTCGGCCGCGAGTTTGCTCTGCTCGAATCGGGCAATCCGCCTGAACGATTTCACGCCGCGATCGGGGACATCGTCCAGGCGCCAGGCGATCATCAGCCCCGCGCAACCCAGAAGTACGAGCAATCGAAAAGGGGTGATCATCAGCGGGCCTCCAGGCGACTATTCGGCGTAACAGCGCAGATACTTGAGCGAATCGAGCGGAACGAGCACCCGTTCTACTGAAAATTTACCGCCTTTTTCGTCTGGAGCCAATCGATTAGGGTCTCGGCAATCTCGTCGAGGGGTTTAACCGCCTCCGCGGCGCCGATCCGGATGGCCTCTTTCGGCATCCCGAAGACAACCGAAGTCGCCTCGTCCTGCGCGATCGTGCTCGCGCCGGCTTGCCTCATTTCGAGAAGCCCTGCCGCCCCATCCCGGCCCATGCCGGTCATGATGATTCCGATCGATTTCTTGCCGATTTCGGCTGCTACCGACCTGAAGAGGACGTCCACAGACGGCTTATGCCGGTTCACCGGCTCACCGTCGAATACCCTGACTTTATAACCAGCCTGCCGATCCGGTTCGAGCGCCATTTGCAAACCGCCCGGCGCGATCAAGACACGGTTGGGTATCACTTCATCGCCGTCCGCGGCTTCCATGACTTCAAACGGACAAAGCTCCGCCAGCCGGTTCGCAAAGGCTTTCGAAAACACCGGCGGAATGTGCTGAACAACAAGAATAGGCGGAATTTGGGCCGGGAGTTTCAGGAAAAACCGCCTCAGAGCCTCGGTTCCCCCGGTCGAAGCGCCGATCGCGACAATCACGTTGCTGTTGATTCGTCCGTCGTGACTCAGACGTTTCTGGGTTGCAGCGCGGGCCCCCTGCACCTTGATCGTGACAGCCGTCTTCACCTTTTCGATAATGATCGGCGCGATCCGGTCCAGCTCCTCGAACGAGGGTTTCTGAATGTAATCGACCGCGCCGTTTTCAAGCGCATGAAGGACCTTGGTCCCTTCCTCCATGCTGATCGAGCTGATCATCACGGTCGGAATCGGGAACTTCGGGATGAACTTCTTGAGAAAGGTAACGCCGTCCATTTCGGGCATGTGGATATCAAGGGTGATCACGTCGGGTCGAAGCAACTCGATCATCTTTTCAGCCTGTGAGGGACACTCGGCCGCGCCGACCACCTCAAGAGCCGCGTCGCTGCTCAAGACTCTCGTGAGAAGTTGCCGGATTGTTTTCGAATCATCCACGATGAGAACGCGGATTTTCTGAGTCTTTTGAATCGGGCTCACGCGCAGTCGTCCTGAATCCGTGTAAAAATAGGCTTCAAAAGCTCCGGCCTCATGACATTCGCCGGCAATATTGCCGTCGAACTTCAATTCCGAAAGCACTTTCCTGACGGACTGAACCGCGAGTAACGAGCCAACCACCTTCAACTTGATTTCAGATTCGGGCGCCTTCGCCAGCTCAGCGGTCTTTTTGACGAGTTCCCGGATTTTTTCCTTAAGTCCCGAGTTCGCGCCATCCGGCACCATCGTGAACCCGCCAACCCTCGCGGCCGGCGCGAGCGCGCAGATCACCGTCGCGTTCGAGACGTGCCCGGCGTGAACGACCTCCGCGTCCCTGAAAACCGCCGTCTCATTGCCGATGAGTTGAACGACTTTGGGCATATCAGGCGGAGCTAGTCCGTCCTCCGTTCTTCGACCGATAGACACTCGTCGGAATGGTAAGCGAAGCTGGTATAAGGCACGACCTTTTGGGCGCTCGTCAGTAAAGCGCGGTGCTGCTCGGAAAGTATCAGGTTCAGATCCTCGGCAATGACGTGGGCCTTCGTCCAACTCAGAATTTTGGGAATCACCTCTCCCGAAACGTCACCGAACACAAGAATCGAAGTGCGCTTCTCGAAATGAGCTTCTTTGAATTCCTCGTATCCCGAACAGTTTGCCAGATAAACCCGTCCAGGCTGGAGCGCCTCTCCGGACTTCATGACGGAAACACTCAGTCCGCTCCCGGCGGACAGCGAAGCGGCAAGCCCCTCAAGGAGGACCTCGGCGCCCTGGATGAAAACGGCGGTGGGCGGTTGCGGAGCCTTGAGGGAGCGAAGAACGCTCACGAGCTTTTCGCGATCACCGATTCCGGCGAAGACCACCCGCATCTTCCTCTCTGGCGAGGTGATCCGGAAGGTCCTTTCGAATGCGCGCTCGACCTCGAGCACCCCACGAACGCCCCCTTTCATCGAAAGAGCGGCGCATCGCAACTTCGTACGGATTTCATCCGCGCGTTTGGCGAGATCCGAAAGCGAGGGTTTTTCAACGTAATCGACGGCTCCCAGTTCCAGGCTCTTCAACCCGAGTTCCACGTCTTCACGCGAAACGGAGGTGAGCATCACGACCGGAGGGTGCATGGAACCGCGGTTCTTCTGAAGATACTCGATCCCATTCTGGACCGGCATATGAATGTCGAGGGTCACGACATCCGCATTCACGGACTTGAGCTTCTGGGCGGCATCGACCCCGTTTTCCGCGGTCCCCACGAGTTCGAAGCCCATCTCTTTCGTCAGGATCTTCTTCAAAAGGCTGAGGATGGTGGGTGAATCGTCGATACTGAAGACGCGAACCGGCGTCTGGGCAACCGGCGCGGTAAAGGCCGTTTGGGCCGGAACCGGACGGAGCGGCAAGGTCGGCGCGAAAACCGCGGGATGAACTTTGGACGCCACCACTCTCTTATGACCGTAAACGGAAGGCGCGAGGTACGTGACGGGAACCGTGATCCCGTTCAGACTTTCCGAAATTCCGATAAAGAGAATCCCATCCTGCGCGAGGTTCTTCATCAGATTTTCCGTTATTGAACGCACCTGCTCGAGAGTGAAATATATGAAAACGTTTCGACAGAAAATGATATCGAACGTTCTCCCCGACAGTTGTTTCGAAAAATCGAGGAGGTTGATCGTTTCGAACTTGCAAGCCGTCTTGATGACGGGCTTGGCCTTGACGAACTCCGAGATTTCCCCGGTACCGCGCACCCAGTTCTTGTCCAGATAGATGGACGGGATGCTTTTGATCTCGTTCCAGCGGTAAACCCCGTTTTTCGCGATCTCGATCGATTGAGAATCGACGTCGCTGCCCAGAATCTCGAATGTCATCTCCGGGGCGAGCCGTTTCAGCTGCACGGAAAGAAACATGGAAAGCGAATAGACCTCGTGCCCCCGGCTGCAGGCCGCTGACCAGACCCTCAGGACTTTTTCCTTTCGCTGTCTCAGGGACGTGATGAGCGCCTGGAGCCCCGTGTGCTCCAGGTATTCGAAATGCGAGAACTCGCGAAAGAAATTCGTATGATGGGTCGTCAGAAGCGACACGAGTGCGGTGATCTCCGACTCGCGATTTTCCTTGATGTGGCTGAGGTATTCATCGGGAGTCTGGAACCCGAGCTGAATCATCCGTCGGGTGAGACGCGATTCAACCATCGCGGCCTGCTTTTTCCCGAGCTGGATTCCCGTGATGCCGTTGACCAATTGCGAGACTTCTTCTACGAGAACCGATGGCAAGGCCATGCTTACACTTCCTTGAAACGCGGATCATTCTCCGACGGCAAACCTTCCTCGACGATCGGGGACGAAGCTTTGCCCTGAAGCTGTTTCGCGCGTCGAAACGGAATTACGTTATCATCCTGCTTTGCCACTGCCTGGGCCTTCACTGGCACCGAAGGTTTTGCGGGTTTGGCCGGCGCGTGTGTTTCTGGTTTTGCCGCTATTGCCGGTTTCGCCACTTTCGTCACTTTTGCCACTTTTGCGGGTTTAGCGGGTTCGGCGGCCTTCCGCAACGTATCCACCTTAGCCGGCTCATTCGTGACATGCACCGCTTTCGCCTCAAGAGCCTTGGGTGTCGTGGAAGATTCTGAAGGCCGGGGAACCTGCGCCCCTCGAACAGCGTCATCCCTCCTGCCCCAAACCACGCCTTCGAGAGTCGCGACGACGGATTGCAACGTCCCGGCCTGAGCCGAAAGCTGCTCGGCCGACGCGGCAACCTGATGTGAAACGCTGGAATTCTGGTGAGTCACCTGATCGAGCTGCCCGATCGCCTTGGTGATTTCTGTCACGCCCTGTGCCTGTTCTCGTGAAGCAGTCGCGATTTCATTGATCATCTCGCTGACTCGACTGACCTTCTGCACGATTTCATCGAGTACCTTGCCGCTCTGTTCGGCAATCTTCGTTCCGGTCTCGACTTTTGCCCGACCCGATTGAACGAGCTGTCCCACTTTTGTCTTCGTCTCTTGGACAATCCCTTCGACTTTTTGAATGCTGCCGTTCAGCATCTCGGCGATTTCTTTGGCGGCGTTCCCGCTCATCTGGGCAAGATTACCGACCTCCTCCGCGACCACCGCGAAGCCCTTGCCATGTTCGCCGGCGCGAGCGGCCTCGACCGAGGCGTTGAACGAAAGAAGCTTCGTCTGAAATACAATGTCGTTGATCACTTTCGTCTTGTCGCCGATTTCAGCGATCACCTTCGTGATCTCCGTGATCCGCTCATTGCCGTACTCAATTTGCTTCATGATATCGGCGTTACTTGTGTTGATATCCCGGATCGCCTGAATCATCTCCTCGGATGCCTTCTTCCCTTTGCTCGCGACCTCCGCGCTTTCTTGAGCGGCCGTTCCCGACCTGCCCGCGTTATCGGCGCTCTTGTTGATCATCGCGCTCATTTCCTCGACCGACGCCGCGGTTTCCTGGAGTGCCGCGGCCTGTTGACTCGCGGCCTGTGCGAGCTCCTGGGAGGCGCCGGTGATATTGCCCGCCGCCTGCCTCGTTTGCGTCGTTTCGGTCTCGAGCCGTTTGATCGCCGCTTCGAGCGGAAGCGCGATCATCCGCCCCAAACCTTTTGCCGCGAGAAACCCTACGAACGTGATCATCAGGATGGAAATCCCGATCAACATCATCCCCGCGCGATTGTACCTGGCTTCGGCGGCGGCTAATTCGACCAGACCGCGTTGCGTGATCTCCTGTCCCTCTTCGAGCGTCAAGGTCACTTTCTGAAAGAGCGGCACATACTGCTCGAGGTAAAACTGAAGAACCTTCTCCATGGACTCGGCCTTCGCCAGGTTCGCCACCTTTTTATCCATGGGATCGAGATACTCGCCATCGAAAGTTTCGAGCAGCTTGAGCTGTGATTCCATTTTCGGGTCAAAGGCGACTTTGCGAAGCGCGTTGAAATGCGCTTGCGCGTCCCGATCAGCCTTTTCCTTCTCAGCCCAATGCGCTTCGCCCGGATTGGCGATGAAGTTGACAAGAGCCCCGGCCATGCGCTGATAGTCCGTTTCGAGCACCTGAAGCAGGAAGTTCACCTCGTGAGCCGCCTTCGTCCTCTTCTGAACCCGCTCGACTGAGATTCGCTCGGCGAAGTAGATGCCGAAAATGACGACTCCGCTGAGAACCACGGCCCATGCGAAAGAACTTACCTTCTTTTTAATGGACCATTTCGTGAAGAAGCTCATGAAAACCCCCAAAAACCACGGTGAACCGCGCGAGTCGCCCGTTCGCGGACCGGATCTCGCGCTTATGCCGCCTTTTTCATTCCCGCCGCTTTGCTGATCGCGGCGTGCTCCTCGACGCTGAGAGCTTTCGCGATATCCAGGAGAAGAACCAGCTTCTTATCCTTTTTCGCCACGCCGAGAATGTAATCGGTGTTCTTGCTGCTGTGAATCTCCGGCTTCGGGCTGATGTCCGACTCATCGAGCGCGAGCACACTGTTGATCGAGCTCACGACCATGCCAAGCGAATGCTGGGCAAGATCACAGATGATGACCGCCGTTTCGGCCGTGCTTTCAGCCTTGATCCCGAACTTGAGCCTGAGATCAATCACCGAAATCACCTGCCCGCGCAGGTTCATGATTCCGAGAAAATGCGTCGGCGTGTAAGGCACCGGTGTGATCTCGGGAAATGCGATCACTTCCTTCACCGCCGGCAGCGGCATCGCGTAATCTTCTCCCCCGAGCGAGAAATTCAGATATCTTTGCGACTGCGCCCTGTTCCTAACCTTCGAATTAATCCCTTGTTCAATTTGCTCGCTCATTACGCTACCCCTTTCATTACTGTCAGTGAGCTGCCCGCCGTTTTCGCGGCCCCACGACTGACGAGTTCGTTAAAATCCAGAATCAATGCGGCACGTCCGTCTCCGAGAATCGCCCCTCCGCTGATCCCCTTGAGATGCTGCACCTCGTTTCCCAATCGTTTTATGACGACTTGTTGATGCCCGATAATGTCATCGACCAGAATCGAGAACGGGTGTTTGCCGGAGCGGATGACGATCGCGATCGACTCCGAGATCGTTCTGGTACCTTGCGCGCCCTTTCGGCCCAGCACCGCGCCAAGACGGTAAAGTGGCAGGTTGTCGCCCCGCAAGCTGAGAACCTCTCCGATCCCCGTCACGAAGTGAACATCGTCCTTCGTGGGCTGAACGGATTCGTAGACTTGAGCGATCGGCACGACGTAACGTTCCTCGCCCGACCGGACGACCATTCCATCGATGATCGAAAGCGTCAGCGGCAGAAGAATTCTGAAGCAAGTCCCCTTGCCCTTCTCCGTTTCCACCTCGATCTCGCCTTGAAGGGCGGTGACATTGCTTTTCACGACATCCATCCCGACGCCTCGCCCGGAGATATCCGTGATCTGCGCCTTCGTCGAAAACCCGGAGGCGAAGATCAGCTGATGTGCCTGGTCATCGGTGAGCAGCGTACCCGGTTTGAGCAATCCTCTTTCGATCGCTTTATCGGTAAGTTTTTTCGCATCGAGTCCATGACCGTCATCCCGAACCTCAAGAGCGATGTTGCTGCCTTGATGATAGGCGCGCAGCCGCACGACACCCTGGGCGGGCTTTCCACTGGCAACTCGATCTTGGGTTGACTCGAGGCCGTGATCCACGGCGTTCCGGACCAGATGAACAAGAGGGTCCCCGATTTGTTCGAGAACAGTCTTGTCGAGTTCGGTTTCTTCCCCGACGAGTTCGAGTCGAACGTCCTTGTTGAGAGCCATGGACGTATCGCGAACGATACGTTGCATCTTCTGGAAGGTCTGCTTGAGCGGCACCATCCGGAGACTCATCGAAATATCCTGAATATCTTTTGTAATCTTGGCGAGCTGATCGATCGTCTTCTGCACCAGCACCGATTCAACCTGGTATTTCTGCTGATTGAGCACGGCTTGCAGAATCACAAGCTCCCCGACGTTATTCATGAGCCGTTCAAGCCTGCGGAGGCTCACACGGATACTTTCATCCTGACTGGCCGGCATCGGCACGACGGTGCCGTTTGAAGAAGCCGAAGATGTTGGCGCAACTGCGGCAGGCGCGGGAGCGGCGGCGGGGGCTGCCGCACCCGGTTCTGCCGGTTCCACCGGGGCGTCTTGTGCCGCCTCGGGCGCGATCTCAAATGGTCTTAAGGATTCCTGTACGACACTCGTGAGCTGTTCAAAACTTTCGGGAGACTCGTCTTCGGAATTTGCAGGCGGAACTGCAGGTTCAGCTTCGACTTCGACCGCTTCAGCTTCAAACGCAACGGCGTCGGGAAGCGCGGCTACCGGCACTTCCTCGCAGATCTTGCCCGTGAGCTGCTGTTCGATTTCGGCGAGCAATTCATGACTGTCGATCCTCGCGTTGAGATCGAGCTTGAGGCTGTCGACCATCATTCGAAGATGGTCGTTGCACTTCAGGAGTAGCGTCACCGTGGACGCGTGAATCTTCATCTCCTTCTTCTTTATCTTCAAAAGGAGCGATTCAAGCTGATGCGTGAACTCGGCGATATCCCCGAACCCGACCGCACGAGCACTGCCCTTGAGATTATGGGCGAGCCGAAACAATCTTTCGATGATCGTCGGATCATCTTCGGCCGTCTCAAGATTCAAGAAACATTGTTCGGCATCAGTCAGAAGCTGCATCGCCTCGTCCAAATACCCAACCTTCAATTCCCTTTCGAAATCATCCATTGCTTTTCCTTGGCGTTAAAACGCCGCTCTGGTGAACTGCTCCGACCAGACATCCTCGATGTCTTTTCGACTGGACTGGTTGAACTCTTGAGTGAGTTTGACGTGAATATGGAAAAATTTATAAGGAACTCAGGAGAAGTGTATCCAGCTGAAAAGTTTGGTGTTTTCAGATGCAAGGAACTCTATAGGCGCATGGATGCGCCGAGCCACTCACAATTTCTGGGAGATTCCAGTTTATAGGGTCAGTTTTTTGAACTTAACGCGGTGCGGCTGTACCGCTTCAGGCCCCAGTCGCTTCTTCTTGTCTTCCTCGTACTCCTGGAAGTTACCTTCAAACATCACCACGCGCCCCTCGTCTTCGAAGGCCAGAATATGGGTGCAAATCCGATCCAGAAACCACCGGTCATGGCTGATCACGATCGCGCAGCCCGCAAAGCCGAGGAGAGCCTCTTCCAGAGCCCGGAGCGTATTAACGTCAAGATCGTTCGTCGGCTCGTCGAGCAGGAGCACGTTGCCACCCGATTTCAAAATTTTGGCGAGGTGCACCCGGTTTCGCTCACCCCCAGAGAGAAGTCCGACCTTTTTCTGCTGATCCGAGCCCGTAAAGTTGAATCGGGCGCAATACGCCCTCGACTGCACTTCGCGGTTGCCGAGCATAATTGTTTCGTTCTTGCCGTCGGAGATTTCTTCCCAGACAGTCTTGTTCGCATCGAGCGCGTCGCGCGATTGATCCACATAGGCGAACTTCACGGTCTCACCCAGGCGTATCGTCCCCTTGTCCGGCTTTTCCTGCCCTGTCAGCATCCTGAACAAGGTCGTTTTACCGACGCCGTTTCCTCCGATCACGCCGACAAGGCTCCCTGGCGGAACGTTGAATGAAAGATCATCGATCAATAATTTGTCTCCGTAACCCTTACGGAGTCCGTTGGCTTCGATAACCAGATTTCCGAGCCGCGGCCCGGGTGGAATATAGATCTCCATTTCGTCGATTTTTTCAGGACGGTCTTCCGCAAGCAGTCTCTCGTACGCGGCCACGCGGGCCTTGCTCTTCGCCTGACGGGCGCGAGGACTTTGGCGAATCCATTCCAATTCACGTTCAAGGGTCTTCTGCCGGCGTGTTTCGGATTTTTCTTCCAGAGCGAGCCGCTTTTGCTTCTGGTCGAGCCAGGAAGAATAATTTCCCTCCCAGGGGATCCCGTGCCCGCGGTCCAGCTCAAGGATCCATCCGGCGATGTTATCGAGAAAGTACCGATCATGCGTTACCGCGACCACGGTTCCCGCGTAGCCCTTCAGGAACTGCTCAAGCCAGGCGACCGACTCGGCATCGAGATGGTTTGTCGGCTCATCGAGCAGGAGAATATCGGGCTTATGCAAAAGCAGGCGGCAGAGGGCGACACGCCGTCGCTCACCTCCCGAAAGATGTTTCACGCTCGCGTCGGCGGCGGGCAAACGAAGCGCGTCCATGGCGATGTCGATCGTACGGTCAAGATCCCAGCCGTTGGCGTGTTCGATTTTTTCCTGCACGTCGGCCTGCTCGGCGAGGAGCTTATCCATTTTGTCCGGATCAATTTCGGGGTCGGCGAACAGCAAGTTGATTTCTTCAAAACGCTTCAGCAACCGCACCGTCTCGCCCAGGCCTTCCTGGACGTTCTCGCGAACCGTCTTCTGCTCCTCGAGCACCGGCTCCTGAGAGAGATATCCGACGGTGATTCCGTCACCCGGTCGCGCCTCGCCGTTATGATTCTTCTCGACGCCGGCCATGATCTTCAGCAGC
>DATDSK010000019.1:0-6277 GCA_035291325.1 Bdellovibrionota bacterium
GAAAAAATGCAATGCACTACCACGTTCCAAATCCAAAGACGTCGCTGAGAGTGCTAAACGAGGTTTTTGGGATCATCTCGTGTTTACCCGGATCGTGGCCTTCGGAAAGGACTTTAACGGAGTTGCCGGGTACGTCCTGACTAACCTTTGGGAAGCCGTAGGCGTTCCGGTGAGGAAGATTCTGGAGCGTGGTTACCGAATTCGCGAAATAAGCGAAGACGGGGCCGTCTTTGTTACGTAGACATGCCCTCGTTCTACTTTGATCAATTACGCAACAATGCCTGTCGGCGCGCCCAAGTGGTCAAAATCGCTGTGGGATTAAGGCCGAACAGAGTCGCTCCGAAAAATCAGAGCTGCGGAGGAATAAATAGTAAATTGTTTGTGGAATATTTCCGATGAGGTTCTTTGAAGGGGCGTAACTCACATGTTTGGAAGAATTCCGATCTTCTTTCTATTGGTTAACTTGATTGTGGTTTTTCGGGTTGACGCAGGGGAGAAGGCCGACTGTACGGGCTTTTTAAAGGCTATGAAGCAGCTCAAGGCAGAGAAACGAATCTTGGTTGGGTTTAACAAAAACGGGCAACAGCTACCCGGAAGGATCGAGAACCAGCAAGCTGTTTTAAAAACTCTGGAAGAGGGCAATCGCTGGGCGCAAGCTGAGTCTGCGCTGAGTATTGCCGGCGAGGTCAGCGGCGACATGGCTTTAATGGCCACGGCTGGCGCATGGGCAACTAAGTTCGAGCTAGCCAATAAAACGGTTCGTTCAGCGGTAGCTACCGGCTTGCAATTTGGTTATGTTCTCGAGGCAATAGAGGACATGCCGAATCGAAAGCCGAAACCTGAAGTTACTGTTTCGCAACCGAAGGACGAAATTAGAAACCCGGATGATTTCGTGAGCGTGCAGCGAAAGATCTACGATCAAGCTGAAAATCAACTTGAACAGGACGTTGAAAGATATGCGCGGAAGTTCCGTGACGAAAAGGATCGTCATACAACTTGGGACCTGCGCAAATGGGGCCGTAACGACGGGCTTGAATGGAGCTACCGGGTCAAGGGAGCGAGAGAAAAACTGAAGTTACTGCAGAAACGTCGTGTGGCAATCGAAACGCTCGAACAAGAATTGCAAATGCAAATGATGTGCGGACCGGAAAAAAATGAACCGTCCGTGGTCACGGCTCGCAAGAAGAAGGTCGGAACCCAGGAGAGTCTTCCGGTTCGGGAAACGGCTACTGAAGCCGGTGCGGCTATCTCTGGATCTGAGTGATTCTGACCGTGGTGACCGCATTACTGGTTAGAGTTTAGCGCTGATCGCCTACGGCCGCGCTTCCGGAACATACTTCCGTACCCGGTCGATCGACATCGGATGCCCATGATAGACCCCTGAGGAGTATTCCACGCGAATCCATCGCGTCAGCTCGCCCTGATCGTAGCCGACCGGGTCTTCAAAGCGATAAACCTTCCAGAAGCTTCCGTCGGCTTTCAAGAGAAGTTTGCCTTCGTCGCTCTTGAGGGCGCTTTGCTCCAACGCGCGATTGCTTTTCGTCGGCAGATACTGCGCGGCCGAGTGGCTGAATTTTTTCGCTTCTTCCGTCGTTTTCGCCCGGGTGTGCTTTCCGCCGTGGTCGCTGTGCTTGGCGTCGCGAAGCCGGGCACGAACTTCTTTCCGCACATTCCAGCTCCCGTGCGCGACGAGATCCTTGTTGAGAGCGGTCTTCGGGTGCTCCAGAAGTTGCGGAATGAGCTTCTCGAGTTCCGTCTTGCAGGCCGGCCCGGCTCCCGCATGAAACGGAACAGTGAAGCCCGCGAGCGCAAGCAGCAGGAATATGCGGCGGCTGGAAAGGCACCTCTCGCCCATACGAAAGATTATAGCACGGAGACGGCTCCGATCGAGGGTAGAGCCAGGCGCATGCGTTATATGACGTTATTCATACCTGAGTGCCTCAATCGTCTCGATACGTGAAGCACGCCTCGCTGGCCAGACGCCGAAAACCACTCCGATGAGCACTGAAAGCAGGAACGCGGGGACCATGATCCAAAATGGCGCGCGCATGTCGAAATTCGCCAGTGCCCAAGTGATGATGTGGGTGAGGCCCACTGACCCGCCTAACCCCATCAATCCGCCCGCCATTGACAGCACCACGGCTTCCGCCAAAAATTGGGTGAGTACGTCGCGGCGGCGCGCCCCGACGGCGCGCCGGATCCCGATTTCGCGTGTCCGCTCCGTGACGCTCACAAGCATGATGTTCATGATGCCGATTCCGCCGACCAGCATCGAAATCATCGCGATTCCGCCCAGGACATAGGTAAGCATCCCCAGGATGGTATCCATTGTTTCAAGCATCGAGACCTGCGTGACGACGGTAATGTCGTCCTGGCCGTTGTGCCTTTGACGAATGATCGTCTTGATCTCCTCGACCGCGGTATCGAGGCCCGAAGTTGATTTTGATTTCGCGCGAATTCCGAAGAGCTTGTCTTCATTGAAGATCCGCATCGCCGATTTCGTCGGAATGGAAACGATGTTGTCGATATTGAAGCCGAGCTTTTCGCCTGTCTTCTGAAAAACGCCGATCACCCGGTGGTCGCTTTCGTTGATGCGGACGAGCTTTCCGAGGGGGTTATCGTCCTCGAAAAGATTACGGGCTACGCTGTAACCGAGGATCACGACCCGGCGCCCGGTCGAGGCCTCCTCGGTGGAGAAATACTGGCCGAGAGAAATTTTCATATTGAACATCTGGAAGAGTTTCTCGCTCGAACCCAGCAGGCTGATGTTCGTCGTGCGCGCTTCACTTTTGACGCTCACCGCGCCAAAAAGAATCCCCGTGACCGCTTCGAGATTCACGGCTTGCTTTTCCAATGCCTCGACATCGGCCAGGGTCAAAGGCCGCTCGGAAAGGCCGACCGGAGGGCCGAAGCTGCTCTTCGCATCCGTTCGTCCGGGTTGGACCATGATGAGATTCGTGCCCATGCCCTGGAACTCCGAGGTGATGTAATTGCGCGCGCCGTTGCCGATCGAAACCAGGAGCACGACGGCTCCCACGCCGATCATCATCCCGAGCGTGGTCAGGAGCGAACGGAGCTTGTTCCCGAACAGCGCTTCGAAGGCGAGAATCATGACCTCACGGAACCGCATGGCTGTCCTCCGCGATTGATCCGTCGAGAATCATGATCCTGCGATGCGCGCGGGAGGCGATCTTCGGATCATGGGTGACCATGATGATCGTGCCGCCCTCGTCGTGAAGCTTTTCAAAAATCTGGAGAATTTCGTTCCCTGTCTTTGAATCCAGGTTTCCCGTCGGTTCGTCCGCCAGCAGGAGAAGAGGTTGGTTCACCATGGCTCTGGCGATCGCGACTCTTTGACGCTCTCCTCCCGAGAGTTCATTCGGTTTGTGATCCACGCGATCCGCGAGGCCCACGCGAGTAAGGGATTCGATCGCCATTTCCCTGATCTTCTGCGCGGAGTAATGCCGATCGTAACTCGCGGAGTAGACCAAAGGCATTTCGACGTTCCTGAGCGCCGAAGCGCGGGGCAGTAGATTGAAGGTTTGAAAGATAAAGCCGATCAGCTGATTGCGAAGCTTCGCGCGCTCATCGTCAGGAAGCTTTTCGACCGCGTTTCCGGCGAGGAGGTACTGTCCCGCATCCGGCTGATCAAGCAGGCCCAGGATGTTCATGAGGGTCGACTTGCCGCTACCCGAGGGACCGGTGATCGAAACGAAATCATTTTCGCGGATTTTGAGTGAAATCGTTTTTAAAGCGCGGATCTGTTCCCGCCCCATCTGAAACGACTTCGTGATCTCTTTCAGTTCAATGACGGAATTCACGGCCATGGCAGCAACTCTGTTTTTACTTTCAATTTATCTTCAAGCTCGACGTCGCCCGGAAGGACGATCGTATCCCCTGAATTCAGGCCGGATAGAACTTCGCTTCGTTCGTAGTTGCCGATTCCGATTTTCACCGGGGCCTTGTGGATTCGCCCGTTTTCGAAGCGGTAGGCGTAGCGGTCTCGGCCTGTTCCGAGGAGCGCTCGGGAGGGAACGGCCAGCACGTCTTTTTTTGAAGCGACGATAATTTCAATTTCAGCCGAAGCGCCAACCGGAATAGAGCGTTCGGGAGGATCGGAGATGCTGAGCTCGACGCGCGAGGTCCTTTCCTGCTCTTTGGTCGAGTTGACGTAATGAACGAGCCTGACGACGCGCGCAGCGAAGGCTTCAGGCCGAACCGCGGGTATCCGGACGCGAGCCGGGAACCCGATCTGGACCCGTGAGAGATCGACCTCATCGACGTCACCTTTGATCACCCGTGGCTTCTGATCGACGATCCGGATAGGAGGGGTGTCGGGGATCGTTTGGAGCTGGGAGAGTTCGCCCGGCTCCAAATTGACGTCCGTCACGAGTCCCTCGAACGGCGCGCGGATTTCGGTTTTTTGGACGTTGGCTCTCGCGATGTCGTAGGCTTTGACGGCTTCATCGTGAGTCGCGCGCGCGACCAGTCCGGCGGAAAACAGCTTCTTCGAACGGTTGAGTTCCGCAAGCGCTCTTTCGTAAATGCTGACGACATCCCGGTTTTCGAGTCGTGCCAGCAGTTGGCCTTTGGTCGCGGTTTGCCCCGCCGCGACCTGAACGGCTTCGACCCTGCCCACGACGCCGAAGTTCAGTACGGCCTGTTGTTCGGCATCCACAGTGCCTGTCGTGGTGGTTGAGATCGTTGTTTCCACGGAAGTCCGGGTGACTTTCACCGCTTTTACCAGCGGTGCTTTCTGGCAGCCGGTCAGGAGCGTCGAAAAGGCGATTCCGAAGAACAGAAGCCGGATACCGGGACGATTCTTGGGAAAGCACATGGCGTGGCTCATAGGATGGGTACTCCGAGGCTCCAGGCGAATTTGCGGAGCGTGACGGCGAGGTTGTTCTTTGTCTGAATCAGGGCAAGTTTGGATTCGAGCAGGTCGTTTTGACTCGTGAGCAGCTCAAGGAAGGTGGCTTTTCCGAGTTGATAACTTTTCAGGGTCAGGCGCACGAGTTCCTGGTTCCGGTTCCGGCTCAGGCTTTGTGAGAGGTGGGCTTTCCTGAGTGCCTGAATCTGGATGAACTGCTCTTCGAGGTCGTGTTTGAGACGAAGAATGTCCCGATCGCGTTTCAGCGTGGCCGATTCTTCCGCATACTTCTTTTGGTAGTAGGTGCTGAATGTGCTTCCGCCCGTGAAAATGGGAATATTGAGAACAACGGCGAGGGAATGTGACTGCTGCCCGGGGGCGAAGGCTTCGCTCCAGCCCGGGCTTTGCTTGCTCCACGAGGCTTGGAAGAGAAGTTCGGGCCATTCTTGCGCCATGAGGGCTCGTGCCTGGACGGTTGAAACGTTTTCAGCGGCGAGGGAGCTTCTGTAAGCCGGGCCGGCGAGAGCGAGCCTCGAGCCGAGACGATCCCGGACGCTTTCCAGATCCAGCCGTTCATCAAGATAGCTTTCGAGCCCCTTGAGCAGCGGGGCGAGGTCGGTGAAGTGATGGAAGACGGGCGAGATTTCAGTTTCTTCGAGGGGCTCATCCCATCCGAGTGCGTTCAGCTCGGTCCGGAATTGCCCCCGCGAAAGACCGACGTATTCGAGAATGGCGCCTTCGGCTGCCGTTTTCTCCTGTTCGTAGGTCAGCAATTTCGATTCAAGCGAGAGGACGTTCGCGTCCGCCCGGAAAATATCGACAGCCGTCCTTTGCCCAAGGTTGAACCGCAGTTTCGTCTCTTTGAGGTTCGCTCGCGCGATTTCGACTGATCTGTTGAGCGCGGCTATTTTATAAAGTTGGACCAGGTAGTTGCCGAGGAGGGAACGGACTCGCCAGTCGAGTTCGGAGCGTCTGGCTTCGGCTTCGCGATCGAAGTAGTCGCTTTCGGCATAGGATTGCAGAATCCCGAGATGGACTGATCGGCGATAAATCGGGAGCGTCACATTCAGCATCCAGCTCGAAAGCGAGAGTGTGGCGGGCGTGAAGCCGAAGAACGCTGTTCCCAACGCGCCACTCGTGATGATCGAATAGTTGCGCTCCTGGCTGCGCGACAACTGCAGGTCAGCTCGCGGGAGCCATCGCGCCCACGAGTTGAAAATGGCGGCGTTTTTTTGACTTGCCGTGATTTCAGCTTGGCGGATGTCAGGAGAGGATTCGAACGCATGCTTCTTCAGACTATCGAAAAGCACGTTGACGGCCGACGGGGGAGCCTGCGCTCCGTGAGCCGCGCTTGATGTCATTCCCGGCAGAACGATCAGGCACATCATGACAATCGTGCGAACAAAT
>DATDSK010000020.1:0-4078 GCA_035291325.1 Bdellovibrionota bacterium
CACCTGAACGGATCTCGCGCCGAGAGCGAGAAAATTCGCGCCCGCGCGATAATCCATGACTCCGCCGTTTCCAGAAACCGTCACTCCGAAAGGCGAGACTTCCGCGAGCGTCAGGTAACTGATCGGAACAACTCCTTCGCCGCTCATCCCGACGACGACCCCTTCGTCCCATTTTTTATTTGGCCATTTTTCATTTGGCCAAGGTTTGCCGGAAGGTCCGGGGCGAAATCCCATTACGGGAAACGAATTCGCGAGTGTGACCCCCGCCTTCTTGCCGGGATATTTCAGAAGAACCTCTTTAACGGCGAGAATGATCGGCTTGATCGAGGTTACGGCCGCGGTGAGCTTGAAGAGCTTTGGAACGGCCGGGTCGCTCACCTGCATGACCCAATCGATTACTTTTGCCGTAACCGCGGCATTTTGTGAAACGATCGCGCCCTCACTTCCGTCTCCGCCTTGCGGGCAGGACAAGCTGTATTCGATCGCCATGGCGCCGGCGCGTTCGAGTTTCTTCGTGTTTGACTGCCAGCCTCGCCGATCGCTTTCGTCGTTGCCGGTAACGGGACCTCCGGTCGAACCCATCGTCAGACGATCCGGGAACTGCTCGCGAAGCTGCGCGATTTCCCGGCACACGCGATCGAGTGGATGGCCCGAAACGTTATCACAGTTGCCGTGCGTGGTTTTTCCGAAGGTGAACATGTATCCGGCGGGGATGTGAATGGGCAGATTGTCGAAAGCGGTTTTCATCACGCCGCCCGCCCATCCCGCTTCGTAGGCGCGCTTCATCTGTTCGAAGCCGTCTGTGGCCGGGGCTGCTGAAAGCAAAAACGGGCTCGAAATCGGAATTCCGAAAAAGTCGGTTCTGAGATCGACGGGACAGTCATCCAGCTTTGGCACGCCTGGAATATCAAGGCGGCTTTTTATTTCCGAACGACTGCCCGGGCGCGCCTGCTTCTTGAACGTGGCTTTTTCGGCGGAATCCGCACCCCTTAAAAAGAGGTCGATTTCGCGCGCGGCGTTTTTTCCCGCAGCGACGGCCTGCACGACCGTAGAGGCGCCATTCACGCAATCGCCGGCGAAAAATAGCCCTTTCGGGCGATCTTTTGATCCCCGCCATTCAGTGCCGATCGCCAGGACGACGAGATCGAAGCCGGAGCGTTTTACCGTGGTTCCGGCGATGTCCTTCAGCGAAACCTTCCCGGAAGCTGTTTTTACCGGCTCGACTTTCGTCGTTTTGAGAGTCAGCGTTCGCCCGCACCGCGCGATTCCAAGCACCCGGGTCCGGGTCGTAAGGTCGATCGTATGTTCGAGGAGCATCTTTCGCTCGAAATCGGTGAGAGGCATTTCAGCCACTGTTCGCCTGACGAAGACCTCGACCGCTTCTCCGCCGTTGAGTCGTGCCGTCACGGCACAATCAGCGGCCACCGCACCTCCGCCAACAATGGCTACGCGCTTCTTGCCGCGAAAGGCGTTCGGATTCCTGAGGTATTCGATTGAGGAAATCGCGAGTTTTTCCCCGGGAATCCCGAGCGTACTCATCTCGGGCTCTCCGACGGAAACCAGCACCGCTTCGTAACGGCCCGTCAATGCCGCGGGGTTTTCGACCTTTTTTCTGAAACAGGTCTTGATCGCTCCCAGGCCGAGTACGAAATCAATGTCCCGGGCGAGCGCTTTTTTCGGGAGCCGGGAATCCGGAATCATGAGGCAGGCTCCGCCGGGCTTCCTCTCCTCGTCGAAAAGATCAATCGCGTACCCCTGGCCGGCCAGCGTCGCGGCAGCGGCCAGTCCCGCCGGTCCAGCACCGATCACCGCGATTTTCTTTCCGTTCAGCGACGGTGGTTCGGGCGGGGTGAGACCGTTCGCGCGAGCGTGCTCGAGAATGGCCGCCTGAATTCCGGGAATGTTGACAGCGCGGTCGAAAGTATTCCGGCTGCAGGCAGCCATGCAGAAGGTGTCGGGACAAACGATGCCGCAGGTATGACCAAGCGGATTTTTGCTCAGGATTTCGAGTGCCGCGCGTTTGTAATCGCCCGGCGTTTGAAGTTTCGCAGCCATGATGAAATCGGCGGGAGAGCAATGAGCGGGGCATGCCTCGAGGCAGGGCTTTTCGGCGCAGTACTGGCACTTCTCGATTTCGGCGCGAAGCTGGGCATCTGAAAAATGAGTGTAAGTCTTCAAACGCGGATCTCCTTTTGGCGCCGGTTCACTATATCGGGAAGAAACTCGATCCGCAACTCGCGCCGGGCGTCCGCCGGTTCAGAATCTTGCCCAGAGTTTCCGGGCCAGTTTGCTGGCTTTCGCGGCAACCTTTGCCTCATCGAGGCCGATCTTGAGCTCCTTATTCAGCATCAGGATTTTACCCGAGGCGATGGTCGTGTCGACCGTCGATTGAGCGAGTCCGAAACAGAGATGTCCGAGAAATGTATCGGAATTGAGAGGGGTGGGGGGGAAATAGTCGATCAGGATGATATCGGCCGGGCCCCCTTCCTTGAGCTGCCCGAGACCGGGGGTAAACAAGCGGTCGGCTATTCCAGCGTTATTGAACGCAAGGGTGCTCAGCATTTCCGCAAACCCGGCGCTTGGATCATTATGGCGCAATTTCTGAGCCCAGAGGGCGCTTCGCATCTCTTCGAACATGTTGACGGTCATCGCGTCCGTCCCCAGGCCTACCGGAATGCCCTTTTTCATCATGGCGAGAACGTTCGCGATTCCCACGGCGTTATTCATGTTCGATTGCGGGTTATGAACGACTTGAGTCCCGCTCTCGGCGAGAAGGGCGATATCGCGGTCGTCGACGTGCACGCAGTGCGCGCAAATCGTTTGCGGACCAAGAACGCCGAAATGATGAAAGCGTTCAACGACACTTTTGCCGAAGGCTTTGCGGGAGTGCTCCTGGTCGCTTGTTGCCTCGGCTGTGTGGACGTGAAACCCGGTATTTCTCGCCCCGGCCATTTCGACCGCGAGCCTGAGCGTCTTGTCGGAAACGGTGAACGACGCGTGCAGTCCGAACAGGGCGCTGAGCTGGGGGTCTTTTTCCTTCCGGCACCGGTCGATGAAGACCGCGTTCTCCTCAAGACCCTCCCGCGCAACCTTTTCACCGTCCCGGTCCGAGACTTCGTAGCAAAGCGAGGCTCGAAGCCCGACGTCCTTGACTGCTTGCGCGATCGCGTCGAGCGAGCCGCGTACCGCGCCGGGGCTTGCGTGATGATCGATGAGTGTGGTGGTGCCTTTCTTTACCGCTTCGATCAAAGAAACGGCGGCACTGATGTAGCAATCCTCCTGGGTCAGCTTTCTATCGAGACGCCACCAGAGGTTCTCCAGAATTTCGTTAAAGTTGGCACTTGATTTCGCCTTGCCGAGCCCGCGGACGAGCGTACTGTAAAAATGCATGTGTGCGTTGATCAGGCCGGGCATGACCACTTTTCCGCGAGCATCGAGAACGGCCCCGTATTTGCCCCTGAAGCCGGCGGCCGGGGCTATACGGGTGATTCGATCACCCTCAACCAGAAGGGAGTGATTTTCGAGAACTCGGTTGCGTTTGCCGAGCGTGATGACGGTTCCGTTCTTGATGAGGAGTGATTTATGCTTCTTCATGAGAGTTCCCTTTCAACGTCCTCGGGGGTGTTCAAATTCATCCGAATTCCGGGATCAGAGACCGCGAGATAGGCCCGACGATCCGGAGGCAGTGCCCGGATCTGAAGGTCAAGACGGGCCTCGGGGGATTCAACCGGAATCGCGAGAAGTCGTTCAGCAAAAGATTTCGAGATCCAGACCGGATGGCCGTGATCGCCGTTGAGTTCGGGAATGACGGCATCCGGCGTCACGCGTCGGGCGAAAGCCTCGAGCGCCAGCCAGGTTTCGCGTCCTGGCGAAAGCACATCGACCGGAAGAACAAAAAAACCGGCAGCTTGTCCGGCGAGCGGGATCGCGCGCGCAAGCGCGGATTTCAATGAGGAAAACTGCCCGAATTCGGGCCGAGGGTTGATCGCGACCGAAACGCGAAGCCCTCCGAAAGAAAACGGTGATTTCTCCGCTTCGGCCAGGAACGGCAGTCTTTCGGCATAGGCGTCCCGCTGAA
>DATDSK010000021.1:0-32922 GCA_035291325.1 Bdellovibrionota bacterium
ACGGTGAATGGCCCGTTCGAGTGGCGTTTTGCTTTTTGCGGCTTCGTCCGGCTTTTCGAGCGACCTGAACTGGCGAGTGGCTTGCTCCGGATCAGCTTCGACGGGCGGATCGTCTTTTCCACCCCAAAAGTGCCCGCTCAAGGGCTGTTGGAAGAGGAGGTCCTGAAAAGAGGAATGGAGCCGGTAAACGTCCACTCCCGCCGTTCCGGCGTACGCCGAGGCGAGCAGGACGCGTGCTTCGGTGTTGTCCGGAGCCAAGGTCACCGTGTCTTCGAGAAGCAGAATCGCCTTTTCGTTCTCTCCCTGGTCCATCAGGGAATAAGCTTCAGTGATGGGGTGGGGAGCCGCGGCTTTTTCACGACAACCGCCCTGGATCGCGAAGCAGAGGGGAATCGCGAGGAGAGCAAATGCTCTCTGATTGAATTTCGAGTTTTGCACGAACCGCTCCTTATTTCCTGGTATTCACTTCGACTCGGGTCGGCAAGCCGGGTTGGGCTTCGAGCTTCAATTCGGCTTTGACGTTCTGGTTGTGGTCTCTCAGGGTTGCTTGAATCAGGGCGGCAGTTTCGGTCCCGGTCGTCGCGATCTCGAATGATTCGACCGTGATGCTGTGACGATCGAGTCTGATCTCGAATGGTTCGCAATAAATGTCGCTTTGTGTTTTTTTGATGCGAATCGAGCAGGATTTTGTCTGAAAATCCTGATAAACGAGTTTGTCGAGCGCATTCGGATCAAAGGTCATTTCGATTAGGTGCTCTGAGGCTTGGCCAAAGACTCTGACCGTTGCCAGAACGATCGGTTTCGGATCGACGCAATCCTGAATGGAAACCGACATCTCATCAACATCATTGATGCGCTGGCCGAGGATTTCCAGCTCCGAAGTCTTGCATGCGGGATCCTGTCGCGGAATGAGCAGCTCGAACTTCCGTCTGATCACCCATGACCCGTCCTGTCCGTACTCAACGATGCCGCGCGCGGCTTCCTGCAGCGCTTGCCTGAGCTCGTTGCTTATACGCAGCAGTCGATCCTCGGCCTTTCGATTGACTTTGATTTCCGTATCCACGCGTTTCGCGAGATCCGCGAGCAAGGCATCGAACGGGGCGAGCGCGTCGAGAACTTTTCTGATATTCCGGCGAACTTCCTTGGTTTTTTTCAAGCGGGTTTCGATCGTGTTCTGGGCGTCCACTCCGGAAATCCCCAGATTACTGATTTTTTCAGTCGGTCGTCCGCAGTAAACCAAGGTCAGAGCAAGGAGGGCTGCTAAGGTGAGTTGAAAGAATACGTTCCGCATGGGTTCCCTTTCAAAAATATTGGCCCCGCAATGAGCAGCGGGAGTCGTTCTCTAAGCACGGGATATGCCAGGCCGCGTTATTTCCCATTCCGCGATTCCAGTGTGGAATTCCATCCGGCATCTTGAATCTCGTGGCTTCAAGGCCAACAGCTGTCAAATTTTTCGACAGGCATGATAAGCTTGGATTGGAAGCCAGGTGCGTCCGTGAATACGATTATCGTGAGTGATTTGCATCTTTGCGATGCCGAGCCGCCACATCCCCGTAATCCCTTATGGAAGCGATTCAAGCGTCCGCGCCATTTTGTGGATCGAAGCTTCAGCGATTTCCTTGAACACGTCCAACGCAAGCTCATCAGGAACGACGGGGCCGTCCCGATCGAACTTGTGCTGAACGGCGATATTTTTGATTTCGATTCGGTGATGCAGGCGCCCGGGCATTTTGAGGCCACCTGGCTTGAGAAAAAACGCGGCCTCGCGTCTGAAGAAGAGAAGTCGAGGTACAAGCTGAGCGTGATTTTACGGGACCACGCGGTTTGGCTCTCGGCTGTTCGTGAATTCGTGATGAACGGCAATCGCCTGGTGTTCGTCATCGGGAATCACGACATGGAATTACACTGGCCTTCCGTTCAGCAGGACTTTCTTCGCGCGCTTGACCTGCCCAAGGAGCGAGTTGAAGCGGTGAGGTTCTGCGAATGGTTTTATATCAGCAATGAAGACACTCTGATCGAACACGGTAACCAGTACGATGCTTATTGCCTCGCTTCAAATCCGATTCATCCGCTGATCCGAAAAGGTTCGAAGGTCTATGTTCGTCTTCCTTTCGGGAACCTTGCCGGAAAATATATGTTGAACGGCATGGGGTTGATGAATCCGCACGTCGACAGCAGTTTTATCAAGAGTTCATTCAAGGAATATTTCGTTTTTTATTACCGCTATATGATGCGAACCCAGCCGCTTCTTTTCTGGACCTGGCTCTGGAGCGCGTTCGTGACGCTTTTGTACTCGCTTGCGGACGGCTTTCTTCCCGCGATGCGGGATCCCCTGACCGTGCCGGCCCGGATAGCGGATATCTCGAACCGCGCGAATGCGACGCCCATGATGGTTCTCTCGCTTCGGGAGCTGCACGCGCACCCCGCAATTTTTAATCCCGTCAAAATACTCCGGGAGCTTTGGTTGGATCGGGCACTTCTTCTGGGTCTCATGGTGTTTGGAAGTTTTCAGGCTTTTTCGGTCATGAATGTCTTCGTGTCCGTTTCGGTCTGGTGGTTCGTCGTACCCCTTGCGATCATGATCCCGGTTTTCATGTCCTACGCCCAGAGCGTGGATTCGGAAGTCGACAAGACTCAGACTGCATCATTTGAAATGGCGCCTCTGAGCGCCCGCATCGCGAAAGTCAGCCGGGTGGTCCACGGCCATATTCATCGTGAAAGGCATAGTTGGATCGAGAACATTGAATACCTGAATACCGGGACGTGGTCTCCCGCCTTTCGTGATGTGGAGTGCACCCAGCCTTTCGGACGTAAATGCTTTGCCTGGATCAAACCCCAGGGGACGGGGGGCCGTACCTCTGAGCTCTATGAATGGACTGATTCTGGTGTCGAGCTGATTTGTCCTGACGTTTCGGGCCCTATCCCCATAAAGTCTCAATAAAATTCCACTTTACAGATCAGACACGGTGCGGCATAACTCTGGTCGCCAGGTTCCTGTTTTCGAGAGGTAGGTCATAAGTGATCGTATATACAAAGATAAGTCGGTTCAGTCAGTGTGCGACGGTCTTCTTTATACTGCTTTATGCTGGATGTGGCATGGGCGGAAAGCCCAATCGGGTCAGCCCCGAGATGAAACCGGTCTACAATTATTTGACCGCGGCGAACGCCCGGATCGCCGGCCAATCCCGAGCTGAATTCGAAAGTGATCTGACCTTTCTTGATGCAAAGGGAAATCGGATAAGTCTCCTGGGTAGCGCCGCTGATGCGCCCTCTTGGGCTCTTCTCGATCCCGCTCAGGACAAGACGGAAGGCACGAGCACTGAACGCCTTTATCGCGAGTATCAGTTGAAAGCCCCGGAGCAACCGGTCGTCGTCGCGGTGATCGATGGCGGCGTGGATGTCAACCATGAGGATTTGAAGGATCTGATCTGGACCAATGAAAGAGAACGTGACGGTACCCCGGGGGTCGATAACGACGGTAATGGGTACGTCGACGATGTGAATGGCTGGAACTTTCTGGGCAATGTGAACGGAAAAAATGTCACGACGACCAGCCTTGAGGTCGCTCGCGAGCTTTCCCGTCTTCTGAAGAAAGAAGCCTCAGAAGGGCTGAGCGAATCGGAGCGCATTTATCTTGAGCGCGTCCGCAAGGATTATCGTGATCGGTCGGACGGTTACCGCGCGGGGTACGAGAAAGTGCATGCTCGATATCTCGAGCTCGACACCGCTCTCGAGGTTCTTCGAAAAGAGGGTTTGAAAGAGGAATCCGCGTCGGCGGTCTCGGCGATTGAGTCCGACAATCCTGTCGTTCTGGAAGCGAAAGAACTCGCTTTGAAGTATCTCAAAGAAGGTGTCACGACCGCCAAGCTTAAAAAGTCGATGGAATGGTTTCGCGGACCACTCGATACCTATTTCAATCTCGATCTCAATCCGAGCGCGATCATCGGCGATGATCCGGAGCGCATGGATGAGCTGGGCTACGGAAATCCTGACGTGAAAACCGAAACAGCCGCTCACGGGACGCATGTCTCGGGAATCATCGGTGCCCTTCGGGAGAATGGAATCGGGATGAACGGTCAGGCCAACTACATTCGGATCATGGCGATCAGGGCGGTTCCGGATGGCGATGAACGCGACAAAGACGTCGCGAACGGAGTTCGTTACGCCGTTGATAATGGCGCACGGATCATCAACATGAGCTTCGGAAAAGGCTATTCTCCGAACCAGGATTATGTCGAGGCCGCGATGCGATACGCCGAGGCAAAGGGCGTTCTGCTCGTCCATGCCGCCGGCAATGACGGGCAGGATATCGACGTGGCGCCCCATTTTCCGGTTAAGCCGGCTTCAGCAGGTCATTGGATCGAGGTAGGCGCGTCGAGTGAAAAGAAAGGCGATTACCTCGCCGCGAGCTTTTCGAATTACGGTCAAAAAACTGTCGACCTCTTCGCGCCCGGTGAGGATATCTATTCCGCGATTCCCGGAAACGGTTATATGCCGATGAGTGGAACGAGCATGGCCGCACCCGAAGTCGCGGGTGTTGCCGCTCTCATTCTCAGTCAATTCCCGTTTCTCTCGGCCTCCGAGCTTCGCGGGCTTCTGATGGAAACCGTGACGCTTTATCCGAACCTTCAGGTGATTCGGCCTGGCACGGATACCACCGCCCCTTTTGCCGCTCTTTCGGTATCAGGCGGGATCGTGAATGCACTTTCTGCCTACCAACGCGCTTTGAAACGTTACGGTGGCCAATAATTTTGCCATAGTTTTAATTAAACGCCTGCGAGCGTCTTAAGAAATCACCGCCCGCTCCGAAAAGATAAGTGACTCAGAACAGTCACACGAGGGGGGACTCAGGTGAAATCTATTTCGAAGGGCATTGCTCTGATTGGGATCTTTTTCGCGTTCGGAACCGCATTGGCATACGCCGAGGCTCCGGTCGAAAAGGAATGGACCTTCTTGGTCTATCTGAATGGCCACAATAATCTCGATTCTTACGGCACCGCTGATATGAAAGAGATGGAACAGGTGGGTTCGAATGACAAAGTGAATGTCATCGTTCTCCGGGATACCGCCTCGTCAGCGAAGAGCACGAAGATGTACTACGTCGAGAAAGGCTCCTCGCGGGTGATCAAGGATTACGGCCAGAACATCGACATGGGTGATTGGCGTAATCTCGTGGAATTTTTTAAATTCGCGAAAGAGAATTATCCCGCCAAGCGATTCGCGATTGATGTCTGGAATCACGGGTCCGGATGGTCCAAGAAAGCGGCGGCCGAACCGGTACGCGGCATTTCGTATGACGACGGCTCGGGAAATCACATCACAACCCCTCAGTTGAAAATCGCTTTCAAGGCGATGCAGGACGCCAATGGCGGACAGAAAATCGATCTCTTCGGGATGGATGCCTGTCTCATGCAAATGGCCGAAGTCATCTACGAAGTCGCCGAGAGCGTCGACGTGGTTGTCGGGTCCGAACAGACCGAGCCGGGCGATGGTTGGGCATACCAGCTCTTTCTCGCTCTTCTCGCCAACAAGCCGGGAATGGATGCCGAAGAGCTTGGAATGCTGATCGAAAGAGAGTACGCGGCGTCCTATAACGGTGGAGTTCAGGGGCGTCAGTCAGTTCAGGGGAGCGCGGTTTCGGCCTCGCGGCTGTTGCTGGCTCGTGAACACATCGACAATCTGCTTTCGTATATGATCACGATTGCCCCGCAGTACCAGCGCGTGATGGCTACCGCTCTGGGCGCTTCCCAGCACTTCTATTACGCTGAATACAAGGATCTGATCCATTTCATTAAACTGGCCAAAGAAAAAGTCAATGACCCGACTTTCCAGGCACTGGCGGACACCGCGCTTTCCGCGATTGGCGACTCGGTGATTGCCAATTACGTGACGGGCAGCGGGCTGGGTAATTCCTTCGGAATCTCGGTTTGGGGCCCGACCCAAAAGCAGTATACTTCGAAAAAGCTTTCCTACCGCGACTTGGCCTGGACGAAGGAGACGAGGTGGGAGGAGTTTCTTGAAAGCACGCTTTTTCCAATCGCGCCGGTTCTCAGCCTCGCTGAAATCACTCCTATGGAGGAAAATCAGGACGGCTTCATCTCGGCGGGCGAGAGAGTCGGCTTTCGCGTGGACATCAAGAACGAGTCGCCGATTGCCGGCCAGGACGCGAAACTGTCGGTTATTCCGGCCGAAGGTTTCATGGCCGAAGTGGGAGCGGTCAATATCGGGGTGATCGAGGAGGGTGCCAAGAGCGTTGAAGGCATTATTACCGCGATTGGAAGCGACGTTCCGGCAGGGACTTATATGTTCAAGTTCGTGCTTGAGGTGACTGGGCTGCCGCCGATCGTCCGTGAAGTTCCTCTTACAGTCGACGCGAATTACACCATCGAGGCTTACAATCTCTCCTCGGCGCACAATTACGTGAACGGCGAGACTGTGGAATGGGTGATATCCAAGCCGGGCGTGGCCGGGATGCGGGTGCATTTCGCCAAATTCGCGACCGAGCCGAAGTACGACTATGTTCTGATATCCGACAAGAACGGAAACGTGGTTTCAAAGCTAGACAACAAGAAGGAGCCATTCTGGGCTCCTTTTGTTCCGGGCGATACGATGAAAATCCGCCTCGTCGCTGACAGCAGCGTGAACGGCTACGGTTTCGATATCGATCAGCTCGCGTACTGAGTCCCGGTCCTACTTGAACCAGGGCTGATCGTCCCAGAGAATGGACGAAATGGTTTCGTGCCCGTGGCGATTCGGATGGAAGCAATCCATGGCGAGCAGCTCTGAGTTGATTTCGGTTTCAAAAAAGCGATTGCTGTAGTGGATGTCCAGGTTGTGAAATTCTGAATTCGCATCCGCCACGGCACGTTCGATCACGCGGTTTTTGCCGACGATGAAGGCAAGTTGTTCCTCGAATTCGTTGACACTGTTCCATTTGGTGTAACCCGGACAGAATTTGAAAATCCGGCTCCTCGCGAAAGCGCAGCTGAATTTACCGAGGGTGATGCTTTCCTGAACCTCTTGTCTTCCGAGAGCGGAGATGCTTGGAATGCTCGAGACGAGAATGCGTATCGGCTCGGTTTGCCGGATTTGGGCAAGCCGGTGGAAGGCGTCCCGGAGGTTTCGTGCCATCTCCTCATCGCTGACCGGACCGCTTCGTCTGCAGACATCGTTTGAGCCAACCATCATCGCGATGTAGGTGATATCGAGATACTTCCCGCTCCGCGCGGCTTTTACCAATTCATCTGCCTGTTTGCCGAGAGCTTCGGTTCGTTTGCCTGGAATTGCGACGTTCAGGACGGCGAGGGTTTCGGCGCCCCTCGAAGCCCGCTCGATCAGGCTCCGCAGGCGAACGTAATGTGAATCGACGCGTTCACCCGAGGCCCAGGAGTAGGTGGGCTTATTCTGGATAAGGATCGGCGCGTCCCAGCGTATTCCCGAAATCAAAGTTTTCCAATCTCGATTCAGGATCGTTTCCTGAAGGTACGGAATCGTCGCACGAAAATCGTTGCTCGTCGTTGTGTCCGCGAAAGTGCCCGAGGGGATCGAGTCCCCCATAACGCCCATCAGATGCGCGGGGGGGCTGTTCTTGGGTTGGTGTTTTCCCATCGAGAAGGCCTGAGATGGACTCATGAGAATTGCTAGGATCAAGACCATCGGAGCTAGATGCATAATGGAACTCCCGCCGAATATACAGATAGTTTAACTCTGTAAATAAGCCTTTACAATGAGAGAATGGGTGATCTAAGTTTCTGTAACTTAGCGACAATTTACATTAGGCCGCGATGTCTTTTCCTACTTTTAAGCGGAAGTGTACGTGGCTTTCCGTTTTCACGAGGAGAACAAGACAGTGCGCTTGCCGGAGAATGTGTTTGAGCACGCGCGCGTGGCCGCGGGTAAGCCGGCCGTGCCATTCGATCGCGACGAGACTGGTGTGCCGCTTTTTCATTTGATTCACGATTTCGCGTGCGGCCGCCCCGGTGCAGAAATGGAAGTCGCGGATATTGGCTTTTTCCTCGATACTCGTGAGCGGGCTTGCTTCAGCGATGAGCTCTTCGAGCATTCTTGGGTATTCATGATAGGCGTCGTCCAAAAAACTTAAAAGCGGGCAGGGGCACTCTTCGTTGACGGTTTCCGGATCGACGACATAGATCAGATCGAGCGGAACCGCGAACTCACTGGCGAGCTTGATTCCGAGGGTCAGGGCATGGCTCGTCCGGATTTCGCCACTCATCGGAACGAGCACTGAATTGAACTTTCGCGGGACGGGGGCTTCGGGAACGAGGAGAACCGGGATCGGACTTTTGTGCATCAGTTCCTGCGCCCGCGATCCGAAGACGATCGCCGTTGGTACGACGAGAAGGTCCGACGAGAGTTTCTCGATCGTCGCGAGCATTTTAAGAGGCGATTCGTAGCGGAGGTCAATTTCAAGGATATGAAACTCGGCCTTCATGGTTTCGGCGATCGCTCTCATGCGCGCAATCGAGGGGTGTCTGATTCTCCCGAATGGAACCGGCATCAGGAGTGAGTTGAAGGTGCTCATGCGACATCCTCCTTCGAGTAGACGCGCTCCCGGTAACGTAGTTTGAAACTGATCGACCGGACCCCTCGAGGAAGGCCCGTTGGATCGATACGAAGATCAGGATCAGGATTTTGTTGGAAACGTACGCCGAGATACCCGAACATCAGGGCCTGCCAGGCCCCTCCCATGCAGGCGGCATGAATACCAAGCGCGGTATTCTGCATCAGGTTCATGAGATCGAGTTCGAGGCTTTGGCGGTAGTATTGATCCGCGATTTCGATGAGGCCGAGCCGCGCGGCAACCATCGCATGGACCGGGGGGGAAAGACTGCTGCCGTGATCGCAAACGGCTTCATAGTAATCGTAGTTCGCACGGATGATCTCCTTGGAAAAGAGATCCGGAAACAAAAAGAAGAGCATCAGCGTGTCGGCCTGCTTTATGACTTTGGTTTGGTTGACATCATGCCAATCGAGAAGCCGCTTAACGGGAGCTTTGAAGCGGCTCTTCTTTTCGATCTGCACGTCCCGTAACGAAAAATAGCCCTGAAACTGCTCGATGACGCCGTCCTGATTCGGTTGAGGAAGGAAGAGGCGCTCTTCGAGATCCTTCCATTCCCTTAATTCGTGATCCCCGAACTTCAGGCGATGAGTGAGTTCCTGCCAATCTCGCGGGAATCGTTCTTTCATCCACTGAACGGTTTGGATCGCCTTTCTGACATTGTGGCGCGCCATCCAGTTCGTGAACGCATTATCCGTGACATTATGATGATATTCGTCCGGGCCGACCACTTTGGCGATATGATAGAGCTGGTCGGCCTCGAGCTGACACCGCGTTACCCAAAATCGCGCTGTTTCGACGAACATCTCGCAACCATATCCGCGCATGAATTCGTCATCCCCCGTAGCCTCCCAATATCGCCAGAGCGCGAAAGCGATATCGGCCGTGATATGAACCTGTTGAGTGCCCGTGAAGATCGGGATCTCCTCGTGCATTGAACGCAGGATGATGGTCTTCGGTGTCACGTCTTCGCCGGTGACCGTGGATTCCCAGGCGTAGCAGGCTCCTCTGTAACCCAGCCTGTGTGCCCGCTTCCGGGCTCCGGGAAGGGTGTAATAACGGTACATGAGGAGTGTTCGCGCGATTTCGGGAAACGTATGGAGAAAAAACGGCAAAAGGAATATCTCGGCGTCCCAGAAGATATGCCCGCCGTATGCTCTTCCGGAAAGGGTACGCGCGGCAATCGAGGTCCTTGGATCGTGATCCGCCGCGATGAGAAGATGGTAAATGTTGAATCTCTGGGCTTGTGTCAGGGACGGACTACCCTCGAACGTGATATCCGCCCGCTCGTAGCGGGCTTCCCATTCACGCTCGTGTTCGAGAAGTTTGGCGTCAAACTCGGACCAGTGCTGGCCAGCAAGGTGAGCGCTCGCCATCTCGTCAGGCGTCAGCTTCGAATCGTGGGGAATATCCAGAGTGGTGAAGGCTGAAACATAGCGGCGAACGCGAACGGATTTGCCGCGAACGAGCTTGGTTGTCCAGTTTGCCACGTCGAGCTCTTTCCCGTCCTGGTTTACTTTCGCCGCCAAACAGGTCTTCAGCCCCGATGATTTGGTCTCAAAGAGGAGAACTTCCGCAGGGCCCTCGGGCGAGGGTAATTGGTTCAGGTGAGGATGATTGAGAGCGAGATGCGGGTCGTGCATCGAAGTGGAAATTTCGAGCAGACCTTCGCTGTTGCCGGCGTTGATTTCGATATCATGCATGAGGAGATGGCGATCAATCGCCGAGCAGCATCGCATTGTGGTGAGCACGACCGGTTCCCCGCCGTGGCTAAACCGGTAAACGGACCGGTCAAATGACAGTCCCTTCTTCATGTCGAGAATGCTCGAATGATCGTAGTTCTCCCTGTCGAACAGCGTGAGCGGGGTGCCGTTCAGTTTCAGAAAAAGCTGGAACGGAAATGGAAAAGACGCGAGTTCCCCGAACGGATGCTCATCCGAGTCGGGCGTGAGGAATTCCAGCTCGGAATAGGGGAGAACAGGGCTTTTCCGGTCGTAGATGCCGGCGATGAACAAATCGGCTTGCGAGATCGCCAGTGGGGACTCAAGCGATCCCCGAACGCCGAGATAACCGTTACCGAGCGTGAAAAGGGTTTCCATTTCACGCTCGCGTGAAGGATCAAAGCCTTCCTGTTCGATCCGCCAGGTCGGATCGGCCACGGGTTCGTGGCGCTTCCATGGGGGTTGCTGCTCGCGAGGTTTCCGGGATGGTTGCATTTGACGATTAAGTTGCACGGAGCACGCCATTGCGGTGGCTTGCGCTTTGCAGCCTTGCAGGAAGACGGGAGGTCGGCTCTCATGAGGGGTCTATTGATGATTTCCGCGGTGATGGCGTTGATGATCGCGATTGCGGCTGCTGCTGGTGGAGCATCGAGCGTGGGGAGAGTGATCGAACGTCTGGAAAGCCAGCAGTCCGGTGACCGTCAGGCGCCAGGCAGAATCGGCGAGCGGGGGCCGCACGGGGGCGAAATCCTCGAGGACAAAACAACCAGCTTCGAGGTGAGCATCTCTCCGGGAACCGGGCAGGTGAGCGTCTATGCCCTTCGCGGTAATCAGTTTCCGCGCTCGATGTCGCTGACCGTATTTCGGGATCCGTTTTCGGCGGAGACGATTGAGGTGGCGGCGATCAGTCCGCCCGAGATTCCGGTGCCGCTCTACGCGGGGAAGCTTTCATTCGATGCCGGTTCCTACACGGGGCTTGAGCTCAGGATCGGCTCGGATCCGCATCCGAAAATCCTGCGATCAGGTCCGAGGTGATCTGAGCGCTTCGATCCTCTTCAGGACAGGCGGATGGCTGTATTCGAGCAGAACCTTGAGCGGGTGGGGCGTCAGGTGCGACAGGTTATCCACGCTGAGTTTCTTGAGGGCGGTCGCGAGCATTTCTGGATGCCCAGAGGTTCTCGCCGAGAACTCGTCGGCTTCATATTCAAACTTCCTGGATAGCATGTTGACCAGGATGGAAAGAAAGCGACTGACCGGCGAATAGAGGAAGCCGATGAAAATGAGGCTTGAATAGACGGAAGGCTGGGTGAGCTTAAAGGCGCTCGAGAGTTCCGGGTTGGCGATGAGAAAAGAAAAGAAATAGAACATAAAACCCGTCGTCAAAACCGATATCGCGGTGAACTTGATGATGTGCTTCCGCTCGAAATGCCCGACTTCATGCGCCAGCACCGCGATCAGTTCCTCCTTCGTATGCTTCTCGATCAGGGTATCGAAGAGCACAAGGCGCCGGAATTTGCCAAAACCGGTGAAAAACGCGTTCGCCTTCGTCGAGCGTCGGGAACCGTCCATCGTGAAGATGCCTTTCAATTTGAACTTCCGGTTCCGGAAATATGCCTCAATGGCCGTTTTCAATTCCCCGTCGGGCAGCGGGGTGAATTTATTGAAAAGCGGCATGATCACGGCCGGGGCGAGATAGACGAGCAGAAGCTGAAACGCCGTAATCACGATCCAGCAATACAGCCAGCCGCGACTGCCGGCCTTTTCGAAAAAGTAAACGATCAAGGCGAACGCCGGCCCCCCGATCACGGCAATAAGGACGGCCGCTTTGACCATGTCGAGAAAATAGGTTTTGACGGTCGTCTTGTTGAAACCGTATTTCTTTTCGATTCCAAAGGTCGCGTAAATCGAAAACGGGAGTTGAACGATAAACCGGAGGGTGGCCAGAATTCCGGCGAAGAGTATGCCCGTGATGACGGATCGGGAGCTGCCGGCCCGGGCGAGCTGATCGGCCGCATGGAACCCGCCGAGCAGCAGGAAGGCAATGGTCACGGTGATCAGGAAGGTCCTTTTCACCGAATCAAAAATCATCCAGTCCCGCTGGTAATGAAGGGCTGTCCGGTATTTTTCCTCGTCATAGAAACCCTTGAATTCCACGGGAAGTTCTTCGTGAAAATGCCGCAGGTCGAGCAGGTCGGTGAGGGTGTCGAGAAGGTATTCGAGAATCAGGAGTGCCAGAATCAAAGTCAGGTAAAACGTCGCGGTCATGGGATTCAAGTCCCAGATTTGGCTCGTGAGATCAAGCGGTATCGAGGCGCCTATCCGAGATCGGGGTTGAATTCCTGGAGTTCGTCCGCGTAGATCTCGCGATAACTCTCGGTGAACCCGGGTTGGAGTTTTTCAAGAGTTCGCTTCAGCGCGGCGATTTCCATCCGGAGTTGTTCGACCTGCGCTTTTCGTTCAAGGATTTCGGACGAGAGCAGCTCCCCCTGCGCTTCGAGTTCTTTTTTGATCAGGGAAAATTCGGTAGGGCTGATTCTTGATTCCGCCACGGGGATTACTTAAGCAACGCTTGTGCCACCCATTCCAATGCGGCGCGAGCGAAATACTGTTTGTTCCCGGTCCTGCCGAGCCCATCGGGCGCTTGAACTTCGCGCACTGTAGCGGACTCGTTGTCCACCGCGAGCGCGATGTAGCAGAGCCCGACTCGTTTTTGATCCGTTCCCCCGCTCGGACCCGCGATTCCGGTCGTCGCGACGCAGGCGAAACGCCGGGGAACGCTGCGCCCTGTTGAACGGGCCGTAGCCCAGGCGTTCTTCATATTCCTGAGCCCGGATTCAGCCAACGCTTGCGCCACCTCGGGCGAAACCGCGCCGCGACTGAGAAGGACCTGACCGGGCACGTCCAGCAGACCTTCTTTCGCCGAATTTTCGTATGCCACGACACTGCCCCAAAACATGTCGGATGATCCGGGGACCTCGGTAATCCGGTCCGCGATCAGACCACCCGTGCAAGACTCAACAGCGCACAAAAAGCAGTTCAATCCGGGAAGTCGTGCGACAAGCGACCGGGCGATTTCGTTGATTTGCGCGCTGAGCGGGTTTTCGGAATCCATCATAACGATCTTTGTAACGATCAGGCGCGCAATTGGCAAGCGCGGGGCTTCCCCATTGAATCGGACTCATCGCTATGGCATGGTTGCTACGCGGTATGTCGAGCGAAAGAGCGGATTTTTCGGCTTTTTATGAAAGGGTCCATCCCGAACTGACGGGGCATGGCGTTTGGCTTCGGGGCGGCGAACTCAACACACTGGCGCGTCAGGAATACGGGGAGCGCGAGTTCAGGATCCTTTTCGCGCGTCTTTCGACCTATGTCGATACCGTAGCCTCTTTTACCCATTCGCTCCTTTACCAGATCGCGGCCGGAATTCCGGGCGTTTGCCCCGATCTCAGCTATCTTCCGCCGAAACAGGACCGTGCGTTGTTTGCGCAATTCGAGGGAGCAGAAGTGCCTTGGTTGCTCGGGACTCAGAGCAAACAGGGTCCGATGGGTTTCGACGTCATCGGTTTCTCTCTTTCGCTCGTGCAGGAGCTGATCAATCTGCCGACGGTTCTCGGGAAGAGCGGCATTCCGCTGAGCAAACGCGAGAGGCTGCGGCGGCCGGAGGTGCCGTTGATTATTCTCGGAGGAGCAAGCGCGCTCTATAGCTCTGCCGCGTGGGGCCCCGACGCCTGGGTCGATGGGGTTTTTGTCGGCGAAGGTGACCAGGACATCCGGGCTTTGCTGGGAATGATGGCGGCCGCCAAAACCGAGCGGCTCCCGAAGGATGACCTTTTGAAACGTCTTGCGGCTGAAATTCACGGTTTTATTCTTCCGGACGAGCCGGAATCGGCCCAATCCGCCCAATCAGCAAAGAAAGCCAGGAAATCATATTCGCGTGATCTCAATCAGGCTTCGACGTTGATTCGCGGTCTGGTCCCTTTCGATTCGGATGTGGTGGGGAGCAGCCCGGTTCAAATCAGTGAAGGATGTCCGTGTTTCTGCAGTTTTTGCGCGGAATCCTGGGACCGCAAACCTTATCGCGAACGAAAGGCGTTGCAAATATCCCAAGCCGCGCGCGCGATGAAGGCGGCGATGGGGTTGGACGGAATTGAACTCTATAGCTTCAATTTCAACATGCATTCGGAGTTTTACCGGATTCTGTGGGATCTTGTTCCGCTGTTCCGGAGAATCGGCTTGAAGAGCCAGCGGTTCGATATTCTCGCGCACGATCCGGGAATGGCTGAATTCCAGCACGTCCTCCAGAAGTCCAACTTCACGTGTGGGCTCGAGGGGATCTCATCGCGCTTGAGACGATACCTTCATAAGAACCTCGAGGAAGAGCAGGTGATCACGGGCCTCGGCGCGATCTTCAGATCGAAGGCGCGCGAGATCAAGATTTTTTTGATTGCGACCGGGCTGGAGGAAGACGCGGATTTCGCGGAATTCTCGGATTTCGTCGAGCGCGTGAAAGCCATGCGCACGGGGGGGGCGGCGGGGGCACGGTTGATATTCTCCGTGACTCCGCTGGTTCGGTTCCCCTGGACGCCGCTGGAGTTCGGGGATGCCTATCCGGCCGGTCATTATGCGAGTATTATCCGGAAAGTATCAGCCATCGTGCGCCGCAACGGGTTCGAATTCCGTGAAGCCGCGGATCTTCCGGAATATCAAGTGTCGCAGATTCTCGCCCGGGCTTCTGATCCCCGTATCGGAATGGCGCTCTGCCGCGCGGTTCAGAAGACGGGCTTCGTATATTACCGCGAAATTCCGGAAAGCTTTGTCAGGGAATTCGAAACGGGCTTGCACGAAACCGGCGTTGATCCGGCGCATGCGCTTCGAGGTTTCTCGTTCGAGGAAAGTCGCGGGAAGCCCTGGACCAGGGTCGAAACGGGCGTAAAGAGGGAATTTCTCTTTGAGCAGTTTCAATCGGGCTTGCGTTTTGTCGAGAAGGATTACTGTCTCGGCCGCCGCTGGACGAAAGCGCGTTGCCTGCATTGCGGTGGTTGCCCCACCCGATTTCATGCACGCGATATTTTACTTTCGAAGCAGGAACGCGAATATTCGCTGGATGCTTTCAAGGCGCGCGTCCGGGGTTCGAGGGGGGACGAGGGGGAAGTCCGTATTCGCGTCCGCGCCGGCTCGGCCGCCCGAGGTCTCTCGAGAAGGATGCTTGGAACCGCCGTCGCGCGTTCGCTCATGCTGGCCGAACCAAAGCTCATCGAGGGCTACGCTGGCTATCGTATGAGCGATTGGGCCGGTAACTCAGAGGAGCCGGTGTACGTGACGGGAGAGGACGTTCTCACGCTGAGCTGGAACCGCAAGTCCCTGCCCGAGCTGGAACGTTCACTGGCATCCGAGTTGATACGCGGGCGCGTGAATGAGGAGCTCGCGAATTGGGGAGAAGTCGTCGGAATGGCAGGTCGTGACGATGCGTTTCGACATGTTCTTCGCATCGAGGCGCCCTTTCCAAGTCAGGTGGATGCGTACCTCAAGGCCCATGATTATAAGCATACATTGCGTAAAGCGGACGGCGGTTCATATCACTATGAATTCACCCCGCAGGTCAGGCGAAAAGGCAAGATGGACCGTCTCCGGGTCTTGCGAAAAAACCCTGACACATCGATGGTCTTGAGTCCCGGTCCGAAGTTTCTGAACGACGACTTTGTACTGTTCATGAAAAAGGCGTTTCGGTTGCCGCGTGAACAGGATTGGGTTCGCGTGAGGAGTGAGGCGCAGCGGGATGCATAGCAGCAGGTGATCTGATATAATCCGGATATGCTGAAAAATCTTCGCTTCTTTCCCGCTATTCTTTTGGCTCTTGTGGCTCTCTTGGTCGCCTCTCCCGGTTCGCAGGCGGATGAAATCTACACCTTCGTCGTGAAAAAGCAGGAAGAGAAAGCAAAGAACCGCTGGACACTTGCCGAGTGGCTCGAGACGCGGGACCGGATGCGTCTTATGGATCTTTGGCTCGCGCTTCATTCGCCGACACCTTATGAATTTATCATTGAAGGGGTGTACGAGTCCGGCGAGCGGGTTGGAGCCGTGCCTGCGAAAGGGGCCCGCCTCGGGGCCACGGCTTATGCCTCGATCTTCGGTCTTGGCGTCAGCCGGAGCTCGGTGAACGCGACGGATGCTCGTGATGTCGATCTGCTTGGGACTTTTTTCCTGCGGATCTTCGGTTTTCATGCGCAAGGCACGAACATTACATTACAGGCCGGGGTTCGCAGTTTTCAGAACAACACTTTCGATTCAAGAAACGCGTTCGCGGGAGTGGCCGGCTCGATTTACCTGAATCGTTTTTTCGGAATCGAAGGACTCTATCGCCATCATTTTGATTCGCTTCCCGGGGCCTCGGGGAGCATTCTTTCGGGGGCTCGTCACGAGGGCGGCGCCTTCATCGACTTCCGGTTTTTTCGGGTTTTCGGGAACTACTTTTCGGATTCCGACAAGCTGGTCGTTTCCGGAATCGCAGCCGAATCCCGGCGAACCGGAATCAATCTCGGGACGAAATTTTTCTTCTGATCTAATTGCCGTTCGTGACACGCGCGTTAAATTGCTTTTGCATCGCCGCGCTCAGGGCCGCACCGGTCAGGATGATCAACCAGACAATGTAGATCCAAAGGAGTAGGATCGGAATGGCGCCGAGGCTTCCGTAAATCTTGTTATAGGTGATCACTTTCTTCGTATAAAGCGCGTAACCGAGACGGGCCAGATTCCAGAAAATCGAAGTCGCGAAGGCGGCAAGCAGGGCGTACTGCCATTTGACGACGCAATTCGGGACCCATTTGTAAATCACGAAAAAGAGCGCAACCGTGATGACGAAAATGCCGGTTCCGCTCGGAAGAAGCTTGGTCAGCGGGAAATCAGTCGAGGTCGCCGCGCCGACAATTACGGCCAGCGCCAGCGGGCCCAGGGTGATAAAGAGCCAATAGGCCGAGACACGCTGAAAAACGGATCGTGTGTTCGTCGTCTGCCAAACCTGATTGATCGCGTTCTCGGCGCTCGAAAGCATGCTCATGCTGGTCAGAATGAGGGCGATCAGGCCGCCCGCGCCGATTGCGTTCGCGTGGGCGTTTGCGATGAAGCCCCTCAGGGTATCGATCACTTCCTGACTGGTGCCTTCGGTCAGATTCTGCAGAATCAACGGTGAAAGCGTGTCGTAAAGTTTGTCGAGCCCGCCGAAGGCCTGAAAGATCGCGAAACTTACGGCAAGCAGCGGGATAATCGAGAGAATCGTCGTGTAAGCCAGGCTGGATGCGACAAGCAGGAGCTTCGCTTTTCGCATGTGCGCCCAGGTCTCTTTGAGGACGTTCGAAGCACGCTTCGACCACGGTTTGAGTTTGAGGCTGAGGTTGAGTTTCATTCAGGGTCCGCTCTTGAGAAGTTTCCGCGAGCCGCGGAAAAGCTTTTTGAAGTCCCCACGTTTCTTTTCCCAGGGAGAATTCCAGGGGAGCTTGGGTTTGAGAAGCGCATGGCAAAGCTCGATCATTCCGGCAACGTCGGCGCGGTGTACGAATTCCGGTGCGGGCCCGAGCGGGCCGAGCGAATCCGGACCGCCTTCGAAACTCTGGTTGTGGTAATTGCCGAGTGGAATCGAAATAGCGACCGTTGGGAACCCATAAACGGTTGCCGCGCTTCCCTCGCAGGTTCCTCCGTCCATGACTCTGCGCTGGAATCGGCCGGGCAGCGCCTTTTCTGCGACATCAAGGAACACCCGAAGCGATTTCGCGTCGAAGACGGTGAAGCGGTCGCCGAGCCTGACGACCGGGCCTTTGCCGATTTCGGCATCGGGGAGCGTACGTGAGGTTTCGAGGGAAACGCATAGCAGGGGCCGTTTCGCTTTCTGCAGCCAGCCGAGTTCAAGATGTCCGATGGCGCCGATGAACCCGACCTCCTCGGCGCGGGTCAGGAGCCCGAGGAAGGGAATTTTCGGCTTTTTTCCTCGCGACCAGAGGTCGAGGGCCAAAGAGGCGATCGTAAACGAACCGACGAGATCGTCGGCGGCTTTCGTGTAATAAATGTCACCCTCGGTCCAGATCGGCTCGCGAAAGCGAAACGCGCCAAAGAGCATTTCAGGGTCGGGGTATTCGGATTTCAGACTCTCGGGACTTTCGAGGTGAACGAGAGCCTTGTCGATAGCGAGGCCATTCGGCCGGAGTTCCGCCGAAACGATTTTTCCTTCAGCTAGGTAGCCGGTCGAGTCCGCGACGAAAACGCCCGCGTTTTCGAGCGAATGAACCGGCGATCCGCCGTGCCATTTTATCAGCAGGTCGGACTCCGATTTCCATTCCAGCCCGTGAAAGCCCGGGTGATCCATATGTGCGATGAAAACGCGAAGCGGCTCGGACGGGCTTCGCGTCACGAGGAGCTTTTTGTAGCTCTTTTGGGAATCGACTCCCACCACGATATTGCCGATCGGGTCCGCGAAATACGGGACGCCCGCTTTCTCGAACTCAGCCGTAATCGTCCGGATGACGTTTCGTTCGCGAAACGGCGCGGTGGGTTGGGAAAGAATCGACGTCAATAGAGGTTCGCGTTTTATCATTTCGAGCGCTCCTGATTGCTGTTCACGGCGAGAAGCCAACCTCAGTCTAACCAGAGAGCGGCTAAAATCACAGCCGATTTTGGCCGGTCAGATTCCCGGTTCACGCCGCGGCTGCTCGGGCGGCATCTCTGGAGGCGTGATCTCAGGAGATTTCTGGGGATTGATCTCGGGAGAGGTGATGTTCGGGAATATTTCCGGCTGCTCGCGTCGCGGCTGAATTTCCGGGTTTTGAGTGGGCGGCTTTATCTCCGGATCGGGTGATGGACGGCGATCGGGTTCAGGCTGTTGTTGAAGTTGAGTCATGCAGGCCAAACTGCAAAGCGTGGCCCAGGTAAGCGCTGACGACTCACGCCTGCTTCCAATAACCCTCTTTTTCCATCGCGTCGAAGACGTCGTGAAGAATCGCGACCGCGTTGTCGATCGTTCCCTCGTCGATGGTCATTGACGGCTGGATCCTGAACTTCGCGTCGTAAGCCATGGTGAGAAGGCCGCGCTTCACGCACTCGTTGAAAATCCGGTGGGTGACCGTTTTCGGAAGCGGCTCGCGAGTCACCTTGTCCTTGACGAGTTCGACGGCGAGGAAGAGTCCAGCGCCGCGTGCTTCGCCGATAAAGGGATAACGGTCCTGCATCGGCTCGAGTTTCTTGAGGAAGTAGGCTCCCATGCGCCGGGAGTTCTCGACCAGGCCTTCTTCATCGATGATCCGAAGGGCCGTCGCCGCGGCAGCCGAGGCGAGCGGATTACCGCCGTAGCTCGAGGAGGAGCCCGAAGGATTTGACCAGGGTTTTGCGTTCACGATCTCGTCACGCGAGATCACGCCGCTGATGGGAAGACCGCCGCCGAACTGCTTGCCGATCGTGATGATATCCGGTTCGGCACCCGAGTGCTCGGAGCCCCAGTATTTGCCGGTGCGTCCGAACCCGGTGATCATCTCATCCGTGATGAGTAGCGCGCCGATTTCCTTCGCGATTGATTTCAGTGCGGGGAGAAAGTCGTTGGGGGGAATGATATTTCCGGCTGAACCCTGCATCGGTTCGACGATCAAGGCCGCGACGTTTCCCGTCGTGTTCATTTTGATCTGCTTGCGCGCGATTTCGGCGCAGGCCAGGCTGCAGGATTCATACTTCAGTTTGAAAGGGCAGCGGTAACAATAGGCATACGGAGCAATGGTCGCGCCCGGCACCATGGGGCCGAGCTTTTCCTTGAAATCAGAACCCATCAGCGAAAGGACGCCCATGGTCTTCCCGTGGAATCCGCCCCAGAAACTCACGAATTCGTATTTTCCAGTGTGGCACTTGGCGAGGCGCAGGGCCGATTCAACGGCTTCGGCGCCGCTCGAATAAAGCTGCGCCCGATGAAGCTGGGGCGTGCGCGCGTGTTCGGCGAGCCGTTCGAAGAATTCCACTCGCGGTTCTGAACTGAAGCTCCCGACCGAACATTCCTGGACCTGATCACTGAGGGCCTTCACGAACTTCGGGTGGCTGTGCCCGAGTCCGTTCACGCCGATTCCGCCGATGATGTCGATGAAGGAGTTCCCGTCGACGTCCGTGATGGTGTTGCCGCGGCCCTGTTTCATGACGATTCCGGCCATCTGGGCGAAGCGTTGGAGTCCCGGTGCGACATGCCGGTTTTCGCGTTCAACGAGCGCGCGGCTTTTGGGTCCGGGAATTTCCGTTTTTAAAACGGCTTTCTGTTTTTTTGGCTGGCTGATGTTCGACATGGTTTCTTCCTTCGATTATTTGAAAACAAAATGTCTTTGAAAGGGAAAATTGAAAAAAACGCCGATCACAATCGAGACGACGATCACCGAAATCGAGTAGTGGATATGCCCATACTCGGTGACGAGATAAACGCCCCCGGTGTTCAGAATCATGCTGGTTCCCGATATCAGGGTGTAACGCAGCGCTTGGCCGTGCCATTTTCGATGTCCCGCCTGAAAACTCCAATGTCGGTTCAGCAGGAAATTCGTCACGCCTCCGGTCAGAGTGCCGAGCGCGGTCGCGAGGACATACCAGACGCCGAAAAACTCAACGAGGGAAAACAGGAGGCCGAAATCGGCCATGGTCGCCACGAAAGAGGCCACTTGCGAGCGGCTGAATGTCTTGATCAACGACGGTCGTGCCAAATCCAGGGTGCTCATTGAAGCGTAACCCCCACTCTCAACGATGAGGCCGGGAGGGCGCTTGGTGCTCGATCATTTCCAGCTCATGACCCGCGTTCTGCTCGGCTTTGCGAGCGGCCTTTTCTTCGGCTTCGCGGACGCGAATCGCTTTCATTGTATGGAAGAACTGCTCCACGGCGCAGAAATTCGCAAAGACAGCCACGACGCCGAGCGCGATCACCATCGGATGGCCGATCGCGACGGGGAACTCGCGAACTCGCTCCAGCCAGGGAATAGTGACAGGGGAGAGCGCGGCACCGGTCACGAGGTAGACGAGACGTTCAGGGCGGCGCATGCTCCATTTTGCGGGCGGAAGTTTTACCTGTTCGGCTCTGGCGAACAAGGAGGAGTAACTCACCATAAACGAACCGAGCAGCGCGAACAGGGTGAGGATCATAAGCGGCATGATCTCGTGGTAATAGATGACGAGACCCGCGAGGAAAAAGAATTCGACGTACCGGTCCATGGCGGAGTCCAGCACTTCCCCCGCTTCGGATGAAGTGCCTGTCATCCTTGCGACCATTCCATCGAGCGAATCGAGAATGCTTGAGATCGCGGCTAAAGCGGCCGCGAAGCCGAAGTGCCCGAACACGAGGCACGCTCCGCCGAGAAAACCGAAGAGAATGGAAGACCAGGAGATCTGGTCCGGCGTGACTTGAAAGAAAACGAGGAGTTTGGCGAAGGGCTGCATGCCCCAATAGCCCATTTCCATGACGCTCTTGCTGAGAAAACGGCCGCTTCCTTGTCGATCAACTCGATCAAAATGGGCTCGGCCCTTCATTAGAACGCGAACCGAATAGGCTAAAACCAGGATCAGCGGCAGCGCGATCAGGATAATGGCGTAAGTGGGATCGTAATTAAATGTAGCACTCATGTCAGATACTCATTTCTGGAATTGCAAGAAATGTGTCTATCGCAATCGGGACGATTTTTGAAGCAGATTGTTACAGTAAAAAGTTCTGCAAGTTCAACCAATTAGGCCTCTTTTTGTGGTGGTTTTTTAACCTTCATGACGAGAAGCACTCCCGCGAAAATCAGAAGACTCGCGAGCGTGGTCCGGAGAGTCACGGAGTCGCCGAACCAGAGCCACGCGAGGGCAGCCGCCACGATCGGTTGAAGATAGATAAAGATCGCAACGGACGAGGCATTTGCGTATGCCAGTGCCCAGAAATTCAGAAAATAGGTCAGGAGCGTTGCTCCGATCACGCCGAAGGCCATACATCCCACCAGGAGGGGGCTCAGTTCGGGCATTTTGAACCCGATCCAATCCGGCAAGGCCAACACGGTCAGTCCGACACTTCCGTAAAGGAATAGCCAAGCGGTCGTCCACATCCGGCTGTACCGCTCGAAAAAGGATTTGCTGTAGGCGAGAAAAAACCCATAGCTGACGCAATTCAGGATTGTCAGGAGGTCGCCGATCAACGTTTGATCAGAAAGCGAAAAATCCTCGATCTTCCGCATGATGAGGACGCCACCGAAGGCGAAAACAAAGCCCAGCGCGCGCGTCGGGGTTAGCTTTTCCTGTCCTCGGATGGTCACGATCGCGAAAGTCACGATCGGAATCAGGGTGTTCAGAATCGCGCTGTTTGTTGCCGTCGTGTACCGCAGGCCGACCAGAAACGACGATTGATTGATGATGATCCCGAGCAGGGCGAAGATAACGAGCGGGCCGAAAAATTCCTTGCCCCTGGGCGAATCGGTTCCGGAGAGCTGAGCGATCCAGAGCATGATTCCGGCGGAAACAATGATTCGGGCGCTTGCCCAAACGAGTGGGGGAAACGCCTCGACGACCACTTTCGAAACGACGTAGTTGACCCCGAAGAGGATCTGAACCGTGATGAGCGCCAGCAAAACCAGAATCGGGGATGGTACGTTCTTAGTCATTTGTTCTTGGACAGTGATAGTTGATCAGAAAACATGGTACATTAAATATCAGGATTCCGACATGATAACTTTCTCATGACAGTGGGGAGTGGGGCGAATGTTGATCCGAACAAAACAGATGAGCGCAGTTTCGGTTTTTTTGGTGACATTCGGTTTGGCGTTCTTGACCTCGGGTGATCGCGCGCTGGCCTATGTTCTTTCGATTCCACCTCAGCTTTCGATGGAGGTTCTTTCGGAATCGGTTCCGACCGCGTTCGCGCCGACCGATTTCGAAGTCGGAGATTTTCGGATTGAGTGGATTGGAGAGCCGATTCCGGGCGTGACGGCGAGGATCGAGGAAAGGAGCCTTGAGTGGGTGAGGGTCTCCGAATTGCTCGTTTTGCCGAGGGCGAGGATTTTGTTCGAGATCGATCGAATCGAAGGTGGCCGGATCACGAGTGCCGGTTTTTCTCAGGCCGTCTCGGTGCAAGGCGGTCACCAAGGGCGGGCGGAAATCCCGGTCGCGCTGATTTCCGGTGACCAGAATCCGATCGAACTCAGGATCCGGCCTTTTCGAGAGGGCGTCCGTGCCCCTGACAGGGGTGTCACAAAGGATATCCAGGGAAAATTGCGTGTTGTGTTCCGTCCGCGCAGTGAGTCCAAAACGGCTCGCGTGTACTTGGATACGAGTTGCTCGCGGTACGGGCTCAAGACCGAATCGATTGGGTTCAAGGCGGATGAATGGGTTTACATCGGATGCCGGATGGTTCACACCGAGTCGATTTACCGCACTTCAAGTCTGGAAGTGATGGTGTATTGGGACAATGTCGGACAATCCATCCTCGTTGGGGGAATCGAAACCCCGTCTTCTTCAATGTCGCTATGGCCGCTCCGTCTTTATGCGGATCCCGGGACGATTCTGCTGCGGGCCGGCTCGCATGAGATGCGGTTGCGCTATTCCGTTCCGAGGCAGCTCCATCACGGGGCGGTGAGCCTGGGGATCGGACCGTATGCCTTCAATTTCAGGGATGAGAGCCATGAGGTTTCAAATACCACGCTCATGCCCACGCTTTATTCGTCCTACTTCATCACGGAGAGCATGCGCCTGGTCGCCTTTGGCGCCGTCACCGCGAACGCGCAACTCATCTCGGATTTCGGGATTTATCTGAGCAGCGAATACATCCGGACCCTCGATCGCCGTGTCGCGGTGAATCTGATGCTGGGCGTGCACTCAATCGCTTTTCGTACCGGGGGCCAATATTATTTTCTGCTGGGCGCCCCGCAAGGCGCTGAGGTCGTTGTTTACGATTTCCTCGGACGAGCGCGTAATTTGACCTTGGGTGGTTTCATTTATCCCTCGATTCAGGGGAAAGCTTATTACAATACCTGGATTCGTTGGGGTTCCGGAGCGCTCTTCGGCGAGATCAACTACATCGCCTGGGAAGAAAAGCTTGATTCCGAACAGTATTCCTCGAGGAGTATGGGCGTGACGCTGGGATTTCCGTTGCGCTTCTTAGGGTTTTTGTGAAGAGCGGATTTTTGTGAACAGCGGCAAACTCCGGCTGTTTATCGGCGTTTCGCCCGATCCGGCCGTTCTCGAGCGCGTGGCTGAAACCGCGGCGCGGTTGCGGGTCGAATGTGAAAGAACCGGCCTGCAAGTCGGATGGATGTTGCCCGGGAATTTTCATTTCACTCTGAAATTCCTGGGAAACACGGAACCTGAAAAGCTTGCCATGATCAAGGAAGCACTTGGATCGCTGTTCGGCGAATTCCCCGAATTCGAATTGCGACTGGCCGGAGTAGGGGCCTTTCCGGGAGAAAACCACGCGCGGGTGATCTGGGTTGGCGCCGATGACAGCGGCAAGCTTCAGCAGCTCGCGAAGGCCGTCGAATCAGCGATGGAGAAGCTCGGTTTTGCTCCCGAGGATCGCGCCTATTCCGCCCACCTGACGATCGGGAAAATCCGGAGGGCCGCATCGGTCGGCGATCTTCTTTCGTGCTATAAGAAAAGCGAGTTCGGGGTTTCCTTGATTCGCGAAGCAATCCTGTACGAAAGCATTCCAGGGCCGGGAGGCTCCTGCTATATGGTGCGGGCAAGGTTTCCGCTCAGGGCGAACGGCTGATTACTCTTTTCCGATTGCTTCGACCGGACAGGCCTCGAGGGCCGATTTGCACTGAGCTTCTTCTTGGGGCGACGCAGGCTGCTTCACGACGTAGGAGTAGCCGCGCTCGTCGTTTCGGGTGAAATTATCGGGCGCCTCGGCGCGACAAGCGTCGCAATCAATGCATTGATCGTCCACGAAGTAGGGACCGGGAGCGTTATCAGGCCATTTTTTGCTTTTTTCTGCCATACTGGAGTTCCTAATACGGATTTTGGGCCGGGTCAATTGCTTTGCTATTGAGTCCCGAGCAGTCGATCCAGCTGGATGAAAACGTCCTCACTCGAGAGTCGCTTCGAGGCATCGCCAAAGAGGAGCTGCAGGCCTTGTATCCAGGCTGAACGCGCGCGAACTACTTCGACGTCGCTTGTGCGGTGCGCGTCGGGCTGAAGCGCTGAAATAATCGACGCATAGTGGGGCAGCGTGGAGTTTTTCAAAACAATGCCTTTTTGACTGTTGTTGAGCGGGAAATATCCTCCCGCAGCGATCCAGCGCGCCGCGACTCCCGGCGAGTAGAAAAACTCCAGAAATGATTTCACCTCGGGGGAGTTCCGCGTGATCACGAGATTTGTCCCGCCCTGCAGGGTCGCCCATTGTGGGCTGTCGCGTTCGCTGATACGAGGCATGGGAGCCGCGATCCAGCGAAAAGTCGCTTGGGACGTGATCTGAGGAAGGGCGTCGAGCGCGGTGACCAGAAGCGGGGCTTTTCGGTCGAGAAAGGCTTGCACCGCGCGCTCCCAGCTTTCTTCGGGGCGGGCCAATCCGGGCGTGTCCAGCAAACGCTGAAGAACGGAAATCGGCTCAGAAAGCTTGCGCTCCGACTTGAGTCCTCCGGGTTCTCTCTTCCAGAGAGGCTTTCCAGCCAAGGCTTCAAAAAGCCACAATCCGCGCGTGCCCTGGAGCGGCAAAGCGAGCGCATATTGATCAGTGGGCGGCTTATCCCGGCTCTCATTGTTGAGCAATGAGGAGAGTTTTTGCGCGACCGCCGTGAATTCATTCCAGGTCTTCGGCAATCGGTTGGCCTCCAGCTTCAGGCGGAACAGAACTTCCTGGTCGGCCACGAGCACGGGAAGCGTTCTTTCGAACGGAAGCGCCATCTCGGGCTGCGAGTGCGGAGAAATCGACCAGGCCGCCGGCATTGAGTGGCGAGGCAGACGCGAGAAGGGCTTCAATAATCCCGTCGCGTCGGCAGCGGGCGTTTCGCCACATTCGATCACCGCGATCTCGGGAGCATCGCCGGCCAGGTACATGGCGATGAGATCCCGCAACGATGAGAATGGGTCGCCTCTCCGGATCAGCTGAACCTGGGAATTGGGGTGAATCGCGTTGTATTCCTGAATGAGCGCCGCGATCTCCTTTTGAAGAACCATGGATGTCCCAGTATTCGGGAGGAGAAAATGGGTGGAAATTTTTGCCGGGTTGGGGCTGGGGCGGGATGGGAGCCGGGGAGTGTTTGCGGCCGCGTGTCCCGTCAGAGAGGAGAGGCAATAAAAAAAAATGAAGATCCGTGCAGCAATCTGGCTCATTGAATTCTGATTGTAGGCTATAATAAAAATCGTGGACAAGATTAAACTCGTCATCAGCGATTGTCATCTGTCGGCGGGCAAGTTTTTCGAAGGCCGGCTCAATCCACATGAGGACTTCAAGTTCGACGACGAAATGGTAGATTTTCTCGATTATTTCTCGACGAGTTTCTATGACGAGAGCGCCGAGGGCCCCGTCGACGTCGAGCTCTTCCTGAACGGTGATTTTCTTGACTTTTTGAATGTGCCGTACTTTGGAGAGTTCGAGGACGCGATTACGGAGCAGATCTCGCTGCACAAGCTCGAAGCGATCATCGCCGGACACGCGAAGGTCATGGCGGCCTTGAAGCGTTTCGCCGCCAAGCCGAACAAAAGAATCACTTACATGATCGGCAATCATGACGCCGATCTGTTCTTCCCCAAGGTCCGTGAGCGGATCATTCGGGAATGGGATCCCGAAGCGAAGTTCCCGAGCGACAAGGTCGAGATCATCGCCGACAGGGACCGGATTCGCATCGAGGGGGGGATTGAAATCCGGCACGGAAATCAGTTCGAGGCCGTTCACGTGCTCGATTTCGAAAAGCCGCTTCTTGAGCCGTATCTCGATGAACCCCTTTTGAATCTCCCGTGGGGAAGCGTTTACGTGCTCAAGATCGTCAATCGTCTCAAATGGGAACGGGAATTCCTTGATAAAGTCAGGCCGGTAAAAATTTTCGTCTTTTTCGGCCTTCTTTTCGATCCCTGGTTCACGATCCGGTATGTTTTTCTTTCGGCCTTCTATTTTTTGAAAACCCGGTTCACCTACAGCCGGAAGCGGCATGCGAGCTTCAAAACCACGGCCGAGATTCTGAAGCAGGAAACCGCTCTTTTTCTGGATCTTGAAAAGCAGGCACGCACGATCCTGGATACGCAAACCGGTGTGCAGACGGTGATCATGGGACACGTACACAAGCCGATTTACAAGATTTACCCGGATGGAAAGCAGTATATCAACACCGGGACCTGGACGAAGATGATCAACCTGGACTGGACGAGTTTGGGTCAACAATACCTTCTCACCTTCGCCCTGATCAGGGTCTCCGGTGAACAGGCCCGTTGCGAGCTTCGGCAGTGGGTCGGCGAGCAGAGTCCTCATCGTGGATTTCACCATTAAGACCGTCCACTGTATCCTTTTATTGGCGCTCGTGTGCGTCGGGCTCGTTCCCGCGAGCCATGCCGGGGACTGCGCCCGAAAGAAACTGAGCCAGCTTCGGATAAAAAATATCGAGGCGGCTGTATCGCCGAACTTCTGGAAGCAGAGCCAGCCCGTTCTTCTGACGGCGAATGACGGTTCGAAAGTTCCGCTCACTTTTTCTCATGATTCCGAGGTCGGGAACGCGATCGTGTATCGACTGTTACGAGACGATCCTGAAGGCTGGGCTGCCCTGAAAGAAGAGACATCGAGGTATACGTATTCCATAGAACAATTGATGCGCGAGTTCGGGCTTTCGAGAAAACAGTTCATCGCGTTCGCCCTCCGCAAGGGAGTGGACCCGTCGAAACCGCTGATCCCGACAGACCTCAATGCATTCTATTTCGCTGTTTTGTGGGATAAAGTGCAGCATTCCGCATTGAACAACGTCGGATTCAACGTCAACCGGGATTTGGTGGAGCCCTTAAAAAACGCAATGGCCCGGAAAGGCTTGAATCTCGGTGCCCATATCGACGGAGGCTTCATTGAATTCACCCATCCCTCCTCTGAGCAGGTGCCCCGGGTGTTTGCGGATGAAATGAAAAAATTCTACAAAGCGACAGAGGCGGCGGCGGAAGTACATATTCACGTCGGGCTTCCGGTGAGAGCGATCAACACGCGCCAGGGACTTGCCGTTGCCCGGGCGCTCGAGACTAAAGTGGTTCTGGGTTTGGCAAGGCGATATTCCGAAATCGATAACGTGACACCACCGAGTTATATTGCCGCATCGAACTTTTCGAAAACGCCAGTGAACGACCGCGGTTTGGTCTACTACAAACCCGGCGAGTTCAAGGAACCCGTGGCAGCGCATGATCTGGAATTGCGCCTGGTTCCTGATCTGGAGGACGGCATGGAGCAGGCCGAATTCGTGGCGCAGCTCGCGCAAAAAGCCGGGAGACTTGATATTTCTGATGAAGGTTTCGGCGGGGCGACTCTTGACCGGTATGTCGGGAATGTCTCCGGTGCCTTGGAATATGCCGCCCGATTCCTCGCGAACTCGGGTAATCCGAAGGATGCCGGCTTGGCCTCCGGGTTGAAGGAACTCGCCGCGCGCGCGCGGGAGCGACTGAGCCCCGAGATGAGGAAAGAGATTTCAAAATTTTTGACGAAAAACAATATCGAGTCCCGACTCACTCCTGAGTTGTTTCTGAAGGCAGAGTGAGATTGATTCATGCAGCTTGACGCGGCGCAGATATCCTGATGATGGAGTCACTTGACTGAACGCGCGCCAATTTTCCGACACCGTTCCAGCCGGGGCTTCGGATGCGCGACACCCATTCAAGTAGCCTCGTGCGGATCGCTCGGTTACACTTATTCTTGAGAGAAGCAAGGGAGAGAAGGAAGCCGGGTTTATGGAGCAGAGTGGGAAGAGCTATTTCAGTGGACTCGGCGCTGTGCTTTATCGCGGGCTCGCGGTCTCCCTGCCCTTCATCGTGGTGCTCTGGGGATGCGGCGGCAACTTCGCTGATAATGCGGCTGAAATGGTGGCGCTAAAGACGTGCAGCCCCGTTACCGGTACACCCTGGACGCCGTTGATCGAGGGCGCTGGCTCTTCGGCGCATAGTTCTTCAATTTCCGTTTCCAAAACCGTATTGACCGGGACGGGGCCGCTTCTGGGTTGGGAAGATCCCCTACTCGCCGCGAGTCTCGTGACCGTGAACATTGACATGACTCAGGACCTCGGTGCCGGGGGATCCCTGACTCTCGTCGCGCAAGCGACCGGATTTCCGGGAGGGCTGAGCGGCGGTGCCTATCCCATGCTGATTTCGCTCAGTGACGGCACGAACGAATACGTCAATCTCAACAAATCGGGCACCGGCGGGTATTGCGGAGACTCGAGTTTGTATAATTGCTCCGACACGAGTTGCTCTTTGAACGGGACTTGCTCGATCGCCTGGCCGAGCGCTTTTTTCGACCTCACTCATTGGGAACAGCGGCAGATGGGACTGGGGTACGTGAGCTCGAATACTTTTCCGACCTGCAATTGGGCCGATGGTCCCGACAACGTGACGGACTGGTCGGGGTGCGCGTTCAACAAACATTATTTTGTGGATGGCAAGCTTCGGTCAGGCGTGAATTACACGGCGAAATACGTGATTATCGCGAGCGATTATCTTGAAGTCAGTGGCTACGACGTCGGCCTGAAAGTAACGGCCTTGAAAAAGATGAATACCGCGGCCGCTAACGGCGCGATCGATCTCAACGTCTTCCTTGTCGGCGCGAAAAACGTCGCCGCGTCGCGCACCCCTAAAGGTCAGCAGAATCTGGATCTGCTTTTCAAGTCCGTTTTCGCTCACTACAACCAGGTGAGCATCAAGATCGGGAGTGTGCGAGTGGTCGAATGGGGTTGTCTCGAAGGCGGGGATCTTTTCGCCGCGGCCGATTATTATAATTACAACGCGGCAAATTATCTTGGAAAGATGTTCGCGGCGGGCTCGGGGTCCCTTCCGGCCGAGCTTGAGTCAAAAGCCCTGAATCTTTTTCTCGTCTCTACAATCGGCGACCAGACCAGCAATATGTCCGTCGTGGGACTCGCCGGCGCGATCAGCGGGCCTCTGGTCAACGGGACAGGATCGAGTGGGGTCGCGATCGCGACCTTCAACAAACTTGATCAGTTCAATCCGTCCTGTTCACCGGGAGCGACTTGCGAGCTCGCCAGTCAGGATTCTGATTTTATCGATATGGGCGCGACGATTTCTCACGAAATGGGTCATTATCTCGGCCTGAATCATCCTAGTGAACGGGCGGGCACCACGCACGACAGGGTTTACGACACTCCGGTTTGCGCAAACAAAGGCCCGAAGGGCTATCTCACCATCAATTCGTGCACGGCGGATACGACTTCGTTTTTGCCGACTGGCCTGAGCTGTCTGGATGTTTGTCCGAATCGGACCACTGGCACTTATTGTCCGGCCGCGCTCGAATGCCAGTATAATCATTTGATGTGGTGGTCGACGAAGACCTATACCAACGGAACCGGGGACGGAAATCTCCTGACGCCGCACTCGGGTACGATCATGAAGTTCAATCCTTTTGTGCAGTGAAGATCGCGACGGTATGAAAGATATGAGACAGTTCCGGCGATTTCGTTTCCCGACCATCCTGGCATTTTTGTTCGTTTGCGTTCTTACGCTCTCGGCTCGCGCCTGGTCGGCGACCGATGCCGAGCTCGAGAAGACCATTTCAGAAGCCCTCAGCGTGAGGCACCCGACCGAAGGCCCGGACTGGTGGCGGTCTCTCGGGCCGACTGCGCCGGGCGTGATCATCCGGATGTATGAAGCTTCCGATCAGATCTATCAGCGGCTCCGGCTTCTCGAAGCACTTGCCTGGTTTGACGATTCCGCGAGTGTCGAATTTCTCAAACTGCAGGCCGACCGGACGGCTTATGACGTCCTTCGAAATGCCGCGATACGCTCAGTCGGCATCGCCCGGGGCGCGAAGGAAGAAGAGTTTGTCTCGCAATTTCTGAAACACCCCGATCCACAAACCCGGATTGCCGCGGCCGAGACGCTCAAACGGATGAACGATTCGAGGGCCGATAAAGTTCTCGAAACCTATCTCGGCGACGAAAAGACCCCTTGGATCACCGCGCGTTTGAAAGGCGAAGCCGTCTTGCCGAAGCGGCTCAAGATCACATCGAGTTCCGATGACCGACTCAACCCTGAGCTGACGGGGACTTGGGCGGGGTTCTGGATCGCGCCGGGAGCTGGATCGCCGAGGATGGAAAGCCGCCCGGCCGTGCTTCGTCTCAAGGTGAGTGGCGCGACGGGGCTCGAAGGAGAGCTCAATCTGAAGAAAAGCGGAAAGGCCCTCCAGCCGAAAGCTTTTGTTTTGGCAAAGGTTTCGGGAAAGAGTTCGCGTATTATAGGTGTGCTGATCGAAATGCCGGCCAGCGACTCGGCTCAAACATCGGCGCAACGCGACATACAAAAACAGCGGCGAGAAATTCCCTTCGAGGCCGAGCTCGTCGAACGAGCCGGCCTGAAATTGATTGAATTCAGGGCTCCTTCGATTGCCGCGATTCTGGTGGTCAGGCGAACCGGAACTTCCCAATAGACTCTGGCACTGTGTTGCGATAGAAAAATTTCAAACAGTTTCAATATGAGGGGAATCACATGAGCGGGATTCAATCGACTTCCGGTCCAGGTTTTTTCGCGTCTTCTCTCGGCAAGAAATACGTGATTGGTCTGATGGCCATCGGGATCACTCTTTTCGCTTTTACGCATATGTTGGGCAATATGCTCCTATTCGTCAGCCCGAAGGCATACAACATCTATAGCCACACGCTGATTTCGAACCCGGCTATCGTCGCGATCGAGCTCGCGTTGCTCGCAATTTTTCTAGTCCATGTCGCGTTCACAATCTGGACTACGATCGAGAACAAGGCCGCACGGGGAAATCGGACGTTCCTGACGACGAAAGGCGCAAAGTCCGTGAGCTTATCGTCAAAGACGATGTTTTATCACGGCGTGGTCATTTTCTTCTTTGTCGCCTGGCATCTCAAGACTTTCAAATACGGGACGAATTACGACGTCACCTATAACGGCGTCCTCATGCGAGACATTCACCGGCTGTTGGTAGAGGTTTTTCAGAGCCCCTTTTATGTTTGGAGCTATGTCTTTTGCGTCGTTTTTCTCGGCTATCACCTCAATCACGGCGTTCAATCCGTTTTTCAAACGCTCGGGTTCAATCATCCGAAATATTCGCCAGCCATCAGGAAGCTCGGAGTGGCTTACGCGGTCGTCGTGGCTGTCGGATTCATCTTGCAGCCGCTTTACGTTTATTTCTTTTTGAAACAATAGAGGTTCCTTATGAAACTCAATTCTAAAGTCCCGAAAGGGCCGCTCGAACAAAAATGGGAAAGCCACAAATTCCAGATGAAGCTGGTGAATCCGGCGAACAAGCGGAAATACAAAGTCATCGTGGTAGGGACCGGTCTGGCCGGCGCTTCGGCGGCGGCAGCCATGGCCGAACTCGGGTTCGAGGTGAAGGCGTTCACCTATCATGATTCTCCGCGCCGGGCGCACTCGATCGCGGCTCAGGGGGGGATCAACGCCGCGAAGAATTACGCGAACGACGGCGATTCCGTGTACCGGCTGTTTTAC
>DATDSK010000022.1:0-20011 GCA_035291325.1 Bdellovibrionota bacterium
GGTAAACGCGGAATTCGCGATTCACCTACCGGCAACGTTGGGCTAAACTCGTAGTATGAGCAAAAAGGAACATGCCTGGCATTTGCCCAGCAGCACCACGAAGCATTATCAGTGGTTCCGAAATCTCGCTGATTTTCATGACCTTACCCTGGCATGGATCAAGGAACTTCAAATCCAGCGTCTCCCCCATCTCATGACTCGTGGACAAGATCATGATGTAACCCAGAATCTCTGGATGCTTGATTCCTTGAGTGAAACCAAGATCGACTTGCTCCTCGATGATACTTCGCCCGATGACGTCCTAGGAAGACTGGAACATACGGTATGGACGGTTCAGGCCTGGACGCTGATCAACCTTTTCGAACGCACTCCGCAGCCGGAACGCGACGCCCTCAACACCGTGCTTGATCTCACGGCCTGGAAAATGGGCCGCAACCTGGGTGAAAAGCGCTGGTCAGGAATGCCGGCGAAGTCCCGACAGGATCTTCGACTCCTTTTTCTCGCGATGAGCGACTCCCCTTTCGGGAGAAGTCCGCACGGCGAACCGTTTCTGGTCAAGAGAGCGACAGACAACGAACTGGTTTTCGAATTTCACCGCTGTCCCCATCAGGTCTCGTTTCCCGAGGTCCAACCGGTCGCGGATCAGCTCTGCAAGCTCCACTCACAATGGATCCGCGGTTTCGTCTACTCTTTGAATAACGGGATCTCGATCGAAGATACAACGGGATCTCCGCGATGTTCCCACCGGTGGTCATTCTTGTTCGCAAGCTCCACCGAGCACGAAACGGCAAATGAACCGGGGGCTTTGACCTGAAGCAGCGCCGACCCCCAAAGCGAATCAAGGGCACCGCCCACGAACGACTCCTTTTCCTGCAGCGAAGGATATTCCGTTCTCTTGCCCTCGAGCTAAAGAGTCTCCTCGGCCCCGCCCCATCTGCGATCCGCAGCTACGAACGGGAGTTTCGAACGGATTTTGAAGGATTTGGCTCACGGTCGAAGCCTCTTCGGCCGGTTTCGAAGAAAGCCCTGATCCGACGCATTCGCGATGCGGAGGTCACGTTCATCGCCGACTTTCACACCTTCAGCCAGGCCCAGAAAACCGCGCTTCGGCTGATCCGGGAGGCGATACAACCCAGAGAGGATTGGCTGATCGGGCTGGAGGTCGTACCGAGCCGATTTCAGAGTGCGCTCGATGCATTCCAGTCCGGCAAGATCGGACTCGAAGCTTTTCATCAAATGATACGGTACAAAGACGAATGGGGATTCCCGTGGGGGAACTACGCACCGATTTTCGAATGGGCTCGCCAGAATTCCGTGAAGCTCGTCGCCCTGAACGGTCCCGGACGTCCCGGGGCACGCTCGCGCTCGCCGGCACTAGCCAGCGGTTTCAGCAAGACGAAAGAGGAGCTGAAGCTGCGCGATCGTTGGGCGGCATCCCTGATCAGTATTTTGCTTTCGGGTGGCCGGCCACGACGAATGATCGTGCTCTACGGCGAGCTCCACGTAGGGACCAGACACCTGCCTGAAGAACTACGAATCGCCTCAAAACTCCGGCTCGGGCGGCCAATCCGTTCGATTTCGGTTCATCAGAATCACGATACCCTGTACTGGCGCCTGGCTCGGGAAGCAAAAGAACTTCAAACCGAAATCATCAAACTTCGCGGCAACGTATTCTGTGTTTTGGCCAGTACTCCCTGGGCGAAGCTCCAATCCCTGATTAGCTGGCTTGAAGGCGAAGCGGTCCAGATCGAGCAAGACGAATCGACCGATTATCTTTCGCTGCTGGTCACGTATGGCAAAACGCTAGCCGAGTTTTTCGGAATCGAGTCTCCGCCTCAGGCATACGACAGTCTGACGGTCCGGACCATTGACGAGCTCGATTTCGTCGACACCTTGTTCAATGATCATCGGTTCTCACGGACTGAGCGCGCACTGATCCGGTTTCACGTCTTGAACAACCAGAGACTTTTTATCCCTCCCGATATTGCCTACTTGGCAAGCCCCTCGCAAAACGCGACCGCGGAACTCGCGGCGATCCACCTGCTGCGCACTCAGACCCGCTTTAAGCTTCTTTTTCAGCACGAACGCGATGATTTCTTCAGGCTCGTCCTGGAAGCCTCGTTTGCATTTTTGGGAAGCCTGATCCTCAATCCTCGCCGCAAATGCGACCTGCCGGCTGATCACAGAGTTCGTCTCAAAGCGCTCGCTCGCGGTGCAAAACCGCTGAATCGGGCCGAAGTCATGGCGCGGGAAATCACCGTGGCGCTCCTCCGAAAGACAGGAAATCGCCACGAAGTAAGCGGACTGATGCAGTCCCCTCGGCACGCTCCGGCCGCCATGCTGGCCGCGCGGTATCTCGGCCGGATTTTCGGAAAGAAACTTCATAAGTCGATTCTTGCCGAAACACTCGATGTCACGCGAATTCGCGATTTCTTTTTCACGGGCAAACTCCTGGGCCGCGGCGGACAAAAGAAAGACGTCGCGGCCTCGTTTGAAGAGCGTTACATCGATCTGGTAAAGTGGATCGACCGATCCTCGATCGCCGCCAGCAAAAAGGACAGCCTTTAACCCGGCCCTACTGGCTGCCCTCACCTGTCAGGCCGATTTCTTCAACTCGTTCATGAGTTCCCGGGCAAGTGACTCGGGAGTGTCACAATCCTTGATCTTCTGGCGCTGGCCGTAAATCCCGAAGTGCTGGCTGCCTGCTTGAATATCCGCGAAATCGTTATGGACGACGTAGTCCACTTTCGCGCCGCTCAAGAGCTTCGTGATCGCTTTCATTTGCAAAGCCTCTCGGCTCTCACCGGAAGAACTGTCGCCATCTCCGGCTTCGATCGGGATATTCGTCAGCTTGAAAGCAATCACGGCTATTTTTCGGCTTGCGACGTAGCCTTTCAGCTTTTCGACTATCTTGAAATTCGGCTTGAGATGCAGAATCACTCGCCCTTCGGAGTCGATCTTGCGGATAATGCCGGCTGCGAACCGGTGCCCTTCGATTTCAATTGCCTCGACAGAGAAGTCCGCAACAGCCGCCAGATGAATCACACAATCAAAGTTTCTCTGCTGGAGCAGGTTTCGTAAAATCGTGTCGAGCTCGAAAGAACTCCCGAACCTCATGACTTCGCAGCTGCGCTGTGGAATTTCCGAATCCGCTCCACAAACATAAACGACGTGGTTTCCCTGCTGGATCAACTCGTCTGAAAGCCGTGCTCCGGTTTTTCCCGTACTGAAATTGCTGATGAACCGGACTCCATCGATTGGCTCCCGGGTGGCCCCGGCGGTCACGAGGATGTTCATTTGAGCGCCTCTATTATCTCGCGATAGATGAAGTCAGGGGCCGCCAACCTGCCCGGGCCGATATCCCCGCAGGCCTGCCAACCCTCCTCTGAACTGATAACACGCACACCCCAGGCGGCGAGCTTGCCGAGAGCCTCACGTGTTGCGGGATGCTGAAGCATTCCTTGATTCATGGCAGGTGCGATCAGGTAAGGTTTCTTTGCCAGATCGTAAGCCAGAAAGAGGCTGCCCACGGCGTCATCACCGAGTCCCGCGGCGAACCGGTTTAGCGTGTGCGCCGTTGCCGGACAGAGAATCGCGACCTCGGCCCAGCGGCCAAGCTCGATATGATCCATCATACGAGCCCGCTCGTAGGTGTCGGAAAAAACAGGCCGTCCGGTAAGCCCTTCGAGGGTCGCCTCCCCGATGAACTGAAGCGCGCCGCGCGTGCAGGCGACTTGAACTTCATGACCGGTCTGCATAAGCCGGGAAACGATCTGGCAGGCCTTATAACAAGCGATCGAACCGCTCATCTTGAACAACACCCTTCGTTTGACCATGAATGCATCAGATGCAAACGAGGTGCTTGCGAATCGATTCACCGCAGGGTTAAGTGATGAGGAATGGATTCAGGCGACTCCCACCGCTACTCACGCCAGATCTGCCTTCCGGAAGTCGGCCCGGAGGGCCAAGCCAGGCTTCGGAAGGCGAAAGTTCTCCTCGCCGGGCTCGGCGGCCTCGGCTCGCCGGCGGCGCTGTATCTCAGTGCCGCTGGAATCGGCCACCTCACGCTCGTCGATCCCGATCGAGTCGATGAATCCAATCTCCAACGGCAGGTGCTTTACGGAACGCCAGACCACGGTTCGCTCAAAACGGAACGGGCGAGGAGCCGCCTTCGGGAACTCAACCCTTTCGTGAACTTCACCACCCACGTCACCCGGGTTGCGGCTGAAAACGCTCCCGAACTTCTCTCCGGACATGACGTCGTCATTGACGCGACCGACTGCTTCGCTGCCAAAGCCTTGCTGAGCGACACGTGCGCGCAGCTCGGGATTCCGCTGGTGCACGGCTCGATTTCAGGTTTTGAAGGCCGCGTGACCGTATTCGCCCCGCCCGCCGGTCCCTGTTACCGCTGTCTCTACCCCGAAGCCGCCCGCGCGGAAATCGCGACTCCCGCCCCGTCGGGAGTCTTGGGTGCTCTGGCCGGCATTACCGGTAGCATGCAGGCAATCGAGACAATCAAGCTGATCGTGGGGTCTCCCATGCTCGACTCGCTGATCGGACGCCTGTGGGTCTACGACTCGGCCCGTGCCAGGACTTCTGAGTTCATGATTCCGAAACGTTCCGCCTGTGAAAGCTGCAAGAGCTGCTCGCGCCCTCAGGTTATCCGCCTCTGACCGCCTTTACGGCGTTGATTTCAAAGCCCAAGTTCAGTTGCGAGCCGTTCTCGAATTCGAAACACCGCGAAATCGCGCTCTGTTTCGTGATCGGCTTTGCGAGGAGTTCCTGCAAAGCCTTCGCGCTCACCACGAGCCTGAAAAGATTCTGCGAGTGGTCTCCAGGAAAGTCATTGACGATTTCAGTAACGAGATCACTCCCGCGCTCGGAGGCAAAGCTCAGTTGCAGCGGCTCCTCCGCGTGACTGGCCCTTCGTTCGACCCTGGCCTGGTACCGAAGTTCGCGCCCATGAGGAAGCGGGGTCACCTCCTCGAGAATACCCGAGTCGAGAAGAGCTCTCGCCTCCTCCTCGCTCACTCGCCACCGCACCGATGTTCCTGAAAAACGAATATTCATTTTAGGTCAGGTCCTTTCTCGCAGCTCGTCCCAGTCCGCGGCCGTGTCAACGTCGCGGAGCCCGCCGCATCCGGCAGGCCCAACACTGATAGCGGCTGACTCAAGCCGTCCAAGAAACTCATGAATCGACTTCGGCGGCAGACAGGAAATGGCCGCCATTTCCGTGATCAGGCCCAGTGATCGTGAATTCAGCCGAAAGCACATGGGCAGGAACTGTCCTTCATAATGGCTCGCCAATGCAAATTCGGTACGTGCAAGCAGCGGCAAAAGGACGGCTGCCGTCACCCGAGGAAGATCCACCGGAATCACGAGAAGCCGCTTCCCTTCAACAGAGATTCCCCGTCCAATCAGCCATGACAGAACGGAATAAATCCCCTCCAGGGGACCACGGTCCGGACGCAAATCCGGAACCGACTGGATCCCCGGCCGTTTTACCGTTCCGCTGATCACCGTGGCGCTCGGCTGTCCCGTGCGCGCGCCGGCCTGTGCCCCCTGTTCGAGCACATGGTCGATCAGCGCCGCCCCCCGAAAGGGCAAGAGGGCCTTGTCCTGTCCCATCCGCGAGGACCTGCCTCCGGCGAGAACAACCACGATCACTGCCGCGTGCGCGATCCCGGGATTCTCATCCAAGGGGGTGCCCCTTGAGCCATTCCGCTTCACCGGAGTCATAGTGCTCTTTTTTCCAAACGGGTAAGCGGGTTTTAATCTCTTCCAAAACGTAACGTGAGGCACCATAGGCCTGCTCCCGATGCGCTGCCCCCACCCCGATCACCAGGCTCACCTCTCCCACATGCAACTTTCCGATCCGATGAAGCGCCACGATCCTGACTTCACCCGCTTCAGCTTCCTGCGCTTTCTGGCGTGCCTCGCACGCGATTTCCCGAAGCACTTTTTCAGCGAGCGGCACAAATGCATCATAGCTGATCGCGATCACGTTCCTCGCGGCGTTGCGAGCACGGACGATCCCGCTGAAAAAAACCTCGGCGCCGAAAATTCCCGTAGCCTCGTCCTGTTGAAATAATGCGGCGACCTCCTGCAGTGAAATCGGCCGCTCGGTGATTTCGGTCAGAATCGGCTCTCGAGGATCGCCGCTCACGATCAGCCTCCACAGACCGGCGGGAGAAGCGCCAGCGTCGAAACGCCTGGTTGCTCACCTGCCCCGCAGGCGGCGATGGAAGCCGATTCGTCAAGAAACGTCTTCTCGGTCGCGATCGCAGACGCCCGGACAAGCTCTTCTTGGGTTTTTCCGAAGCGCGGACCGAAGGTCTTGGCAAAATGGGCGATGATCGCGTCCCGCAGCACCGAAACGGTGACACCGGGCGTGACCTCCATTTCGAGTTCGCCTTGCGGCGCGAATTCTCGAAGTGTTCCGAAACAACGAACTCGAATTTTCATCGAGGCCCCTCCATCGGGAATATCTGAACCAAAGTCCCTTTCCTGACCTGGGTGCCTTGTTCGGGCAGAACAGTCCAGGCATTCGCTTCCAGAAGGGGACTTACCATGAACGAAGCCTGCCCCGGGAGGACGGTTGCGGTCGAATTTCCTGAAGCATCCGTCACGACACGGGCTTTGAAGAAGCATCGCAGGCCCTCCGGCTTCGGGACATCAGCGGTCAGAATGGCGCATTCGGCCCTCTCCTCCTCGCGTTGAAGGAGCGCGCGTAAATACGGTTCAACAAAGAAACGCATCCCGACGGCAGTCGAAACGGGGTTGCCCGGCAACCCGAACACGACAAGCGGACGCTCCCTGTTCTGGAATTCCGCGACAAGCACGGGTTTACCCGGGCGAATCGCAACTTTATGAAAGCGGATCGTGGCACCCATCGTCCGAAGCGTCTCGGCGATGAAATCGTGCCGGCCCATCGAAACGGCTCCAGTCGTGATGACGACCTCAGCATTGCCCGTGCGAAGTATCCCCTCGAGAAGCCCCCTGAACTCCCCGGGGTTATCCTGAATCTCCGCGGAAAGCGTCACCTCTGAGCCGATCTCGAACAAAGCTGACCGGAGAAACGGCCCGGTCGAATTACGGATCTTTCCCGGTTGAAGCGCCTCTGAGATCCCGCTCAACTCGGATCCGGTCGAAATAACGGCAACACGTGCTCTTCTCGCCACTTTCAATTTCGCGATCCCGAGGCTCGCGAGCACGACGACATGGCGGGGCAAGATCAGCGTGCCTGAGGACGCAACACGACTTCCTTTTTCAAAGTCCTCCCCCGGCTGCCGGACGTGAGCACCTCGCTCGACGGGACTGAACAACAGAATCTCCTCGGGTTGATCCTGAATGTTTTTTTTCACTTCCACATTCTCGATCTTGACCACGGAATCGAAAGCCGCCGGAACCGCCGCTCCCGTCATGATCTCCCAGCAGGTCTTCCGTTCAGGCACGACACTGGCCCGAGGCGCCTCGCCCGCCGCGATGGAACCGGCCACCCTCAAGCGCACCGGTTTGGCGTAAGACGCGCTTGCGGTTTCTTCTGCGAGCACGGCGAAACCGTCCATCGCGGAATTCGCGAAACCCGGAACATTTTCAGCGCTTCGAAGTTCTTCCTGAAGAACTCGCCCGATCGCTTCCTCAAGCGGGCACTCCTCAATTGACCTGGAAGGGGCATTCCTCTCCGCCAACCGCAGGATTTCTTCTAGCGCCTCACCGTAACCGATCATTTCGCATGTCCTCCCCCGCGCGCGACGTGAAGCGCATGGGGAATCAGAGATTCCATCGTGAGAAGACCTTCGATGACGGCATTCGGACTTCCCGGCAGGATCAGAATCAGTGTCCGTCCGAGCAACGCGCCTTCGGAACGGCTGAGCCAGGACATCGGCGTGGACTGGGAGCCACGCGAACGGAGTAATTCTCCGATTCCGGGAATCATCCTCGCTCCCGCCTCGACAAGAGCCTCGGGCGTGACATCACGCGGACCAACACCGGTACCGCCGGTCGTGACGATAACATCGGCATCTGCTTCGAGCGCCCAGTGCCTGAAAAATCTGGAGACTTCGGTTTTTTCATCCGCGATCACCTCGTGCGCCGCGATCTGAGCGCCTCGTTCGTTCAGAAAAGCGGAAATCGCCGGTCCGGAAACGTCTTCAGCCTGCCCCTTCGATACGCGATCACTGATCGTCAATACAGCGATCTTCAACCCGTTCAGGGCAGCCGAACACGTGGGGTGCCGTTCACGTGCAGGTTTCTGAGCCGCCGATTCGGGGTGAACCCATTTACCGCTTTTTCCGCCCTCTTTGAGCTGCAGGTGAATATCCGAAATCCACAGGGCGGGATTGACCCCCTTCGTGAGGTCGTAAATCGAAAGGAGAGCTCCGCTAACACCGGCCAGGGCCTCCATTTCGACCCCGGTCTTTGAAGTCGCGATCGCCTCGCACCTCACTTCGATGGCGTGCTCCCCTTCCACGAAATCGCACCGTACGACGACCTGCTCAAGACTGAGCGGATGGCAGAGCGGTATCAGATCAGGCGCTCTTTTGGCGGCCATGATCCCGGCGGCTTCGGCAAGCGCCAGAACGTCTCCTTTGGGCATTCGTCCTTCCTTAATCCGAAGGAAGGCCTCCTTGCCGACACGTATGCGTCCGCTTGCGACCGCATACCGTCGCGTGGGCGTCTTGGACCCGACATCGATCATCTTGAAACGGCTTTGCGCTTTCGTCTTACCCGCCAATGGATGATAAGTTTTCCGTGTTGCCATACTTTCCTTCATTCAAAAGATGGGAGCGAGGTTTCTCCCTGAGTGCCGACAAAATGCGTTCGATCAGCTCCCCGCGTTGTGAGCTGTCCCGCAGAAACGGCCGAAGCGGTTCATCGGCCTCGCCAAAAAGGCAAAGCCGCAGATCACCGCGGCTCGTTACACGGAGGCGATTGCAGGACGCGCAAAATCCATGGACATACGGGCTGATAATCCCGATCGAACCGAGGAATTCGCCGTGAATGAACTCGCGCGCCGGTCCATCGTCCACCTCTCTCGGTTTCGGGATCCAACCTTCCCGAAGCAGCCGTTCACGAATCGGAGCCGTCGACACATGATGCCGGGCGAAGAGATCACCGTTTTGCGCGGTCCTCATTAATTCAATGAACCGGATATGGACCGGCTTTGTCCTGGACCATTCGATAAACGAAGTAAGTTCGGAATCATTCACTCCGCGCAAGAGAACCACGTTGATCTTGACCGGACGAAATCCCGTCAGGAGTGCCTCATCGATCCCTGAAACAATATTCGCAAAGGGTATGGATCGCGCTCCCGTGATTCGCATGAATACGTCAGGATCAAGGCTGTCGACACTGACATTCAGCGCATTCACGCCGGCAGCAAAGAGAGGTTCGGCGAGCTTCTTGAGTTGATAGCCGTTCGTCGTGACGGCGACCGTGCGAATTCCAGGAGTTTCGGAAATCGTTCGGGCAATTTCGAGAATATCGCGCCTGAGTGTCGGTTCCCCTCCCGTCAGACGGACCTTCGAGACGCCGAGTTCGGCAAAAGCAGCGACGAGGTTTCGAATTTCGGCGGGCAGGAGCGGAGCGACGGGACTGCAGGCAGCGCTGTAGCCGCCCGGCAGGCAATAGGAACACCCAAAATTGCAGGCATCCGTAACCGACAGCCGCAGATACGAAAACCGCCTGTTGAAGGGATCCGTTAAAGAAGCCAAGGTTCTCCTTTCCGATACGGGAGATTGCGGCGTTTCCGCACGCAACCCTGGTGGTTTTTCTTTTGAAAAACCACGGCCAAAGCTCCAAGAATCCGTCTATGAACGGCTCTAGGACGCAAAGGCTTTGGAGTCCTGAGCGGCCCGCAAACGCCGCCGCTCAAATATATAATCCGTTACACAGGTGACGACGATAGCATAGAGGGAACCCAAAAGCACATCCAGGACATAGTGGTGGTTCAGGTAAACGGCCGAAAAGCACATGATGATGTAAAAGAAGATGCTGAACTTCCTGACCGAACCGAATTTAAACGAGAAATAAACCGCTTGCAGCGGATACGCCACGTGAAGCGATGGAATCGCGCCAAAGACATCGGCCGAGCGGCCATACCATTCGGTGAAAAATTTCGTTCCGAGGATGTGATCAAAACGAACGCATCCGGCCGCGTTAGCCAGGGTATCCATTCGCGCGGGACCAAAACCGTGCAGTGCGACATACCAGGGGGGCGCGGCGGCGTACCAATAATAAGTCGTATAGCCGATCGCGTTTACCCAAAAGAACGCCCACATCATCCGGGGCGCCATCGCGCGGATCTCGGGACGCGGCGCCCAGAAACTGAAATAGGCGGCAATTCCCACGAATATCGGCACGAAGGTCAGGTAAAAAAAGCCCGTGATCACGTCGAGGAACGGGACTGTATGCATCTCGAACCATTCATTCGGAGTGTAAGTCCCCGTGGTGGTCGTGATGCCGAAAAATCTCTTATCGAAGTCATAAGGTTCGCTGACGTGAACAGGCCCGCGAATATAGTCCGCATAGAACCGTTGGCTGTCATAGACGATCGCCGTCAGCAAAAGCGGCAGAAAAAACCGCAGCCCTGTTCGCGCGGTCCTTCCGCCGTAGCTGCCAGCCAGAATAAGGAGCCCGATGGTCAGATGATCGCTGCGAAAACCATGGAGAAACACGAGAACCGCCCAGTACAGGAGAACAAGCAGCAGCGGCAAAAGTCTTTGCGGTAAACTCAGCAAAGACCACCAAAGCGGCCATTCAGCAGCTTCTTTCCTGAATGCGGCTGCGATGGAATCGATCTTACTCATGAGAGAACCCATCCTTTCACCTTTCAAATAAATACCTTCACGTCTGATCCGGCTGCTTTGGCCCGATCACCAAAAGATTCGAGCTCTTCGAGCGGAACAGGTTCAAGTCCCCGCATCGCGGGCTCGCGTTTGATGGTGGTGATAAATATTTGCGCGGGAGCGATCTCCCGATAGGCCGTCAATACCGCTTCACGATTCTTTTCAGTCCAGTTGCTCATTTCCGGACGATCGGGGAAAAGCCAGAACAAAGACTGAATGCGAGGGTTTTCCAACTTCCTTATCCGGCTCAGGTGTTCCGCTACCGTTCCCACGCGGGCCGCCGGACGATTCAGTCTGCGAAAAAGCTCGTCAGTGGCGCAATCGAATTTGATCCAGATCTCATCCAGCCGGTTACAAGCGCTCACGACCTTCTGATCGTCCAGGCCGGAGCCGTTGCTCAGGGAGTTGAAGATCCATCGGCCGCCGGAGGCGCTGCGGAAGGCCAAAACCGCTTCCACGACTTCGGCGAACAAAGGATGCGAAGTCGGCTCTGAATTTCCGGCAATCGTGACGGAATCTACCGCTGGCTGCTGCTCGATTGCGGTTTTCAACCCGCTCACCACCTGCTCGACCGATGGGATGAATCCTCCCCCCATGGTCTCCACCCGATTGCCGAATCCGCACTGGCAATAGATACAACTCCAGGTGCAGGCTTTGGCTCCGGGATCCCCAAGATTGATGCCGAGGGACAACCCGTGCCTGCGGCTTTGGACTGGACCGTAAATGGTAGGACAAAGATCTCTTAGATTCACGATAACGGGGACACTATACCGATTTTCGACTCGAATCAAACCGACAGTTGGTCAATCGACGGTTACCATTCCGGTTGGCTAAGACACGGATTTGCGGTATCCAAAGATACAGCCAAAAATGCTTAATTACGGGTGTCACTATGAGTTCTGAAAAAGTCCCAACAACCACTCTCCTCCTAGGCGATGAAGCGGTCGCCCTCGGTGCCATTCACGCGGGCGTCACGGGCGCCTACGGTTATCCCGGAACACCTTCGACGGAAATCATGGAGCATCTGCTCAGCTACTCGAAAGAGCACGGGAAGCCTCTGGCCGCCTGGTGTGCCAACGAGAAAACGGCCTACGAGGAAGCGCTCGGGGTGTCCGTCGTGGGTCGCAGGGCGCTGGTGACGATGAAGCACGTCGGGCTGAATGTCGCGGCAGATCCCTTCATGAGTTCAGCCCTCGTTTCGATTCATGGCGGACTCGTGATCGCGGTCGCGGACGACCCAGGAATGCACAGTTCGCAGAACGAACAGGACAGCCGGTACTACGCGGACTTCGCCCGTATCCTGTGCTTCGAACCGACGAACCACCAGGAAGCTTATGACATGACCCGTGAGGCCTTTGCCGCTTCCGAAAAATTCAAGATGCCGGTGATGATCCGGCTGGTGACCCGGCTCGCCCACGGGCGCGGCATGGTTCAGGAACGCAAAGCTGACGCGGAGAAGGCCCTCCAAAAGGCCCCCTCCTCGGCGCCGTGGATCTTGATCCCGTCCAATGCCAGACAACAATGGCGCGCGAGGCTCTCGCAGCAGCTCAGTTTGGGCGCGTACGCGGGCCTTTCGTCCTACAACACACTTTCGTTGAATTCACGGGACCTCGGCGTCATCACGACCGGAACGGCCAGAAACTATTATCTCGAATGCCAGCCCGAACTCGTCGAGCAACCTTCCCATCTCCACATCGGCGTTTATCCGTTTCCTGAAGACAAGGTACGTTCTCTCGTCGAGCACGTGAAGCGGGTGATCATTCTTGAGGAAGGCTACCCTTTCCTCGAACGCGCACTGCGAGGCATTATCGCCCCGAGAAGCGGAAAGCTGCAAATCATCGGAAAAGAGCCCTCGCTCACCACCGAGTTGCGACTGCCGGAAGACGGTGAGCTTACTCCCGACATAGTCCGCGCCGTTCTCGGGCTTCAGACCCAGAAGGGACTCGAGAGTCCCGGATTTGCTCTCCCGAACCGGCCCCCACAACTTTGTCCCGGCTGTCCTCACATTGACAGCTTCGAAGCACTGAAGGCAGCGCTCTCTTCGTTCGAGACCAAACTCGTCACCTCGGATATCGGCTGCTACGCTCTCGGAGCGATGCCTGAATACAATGCCATTGAATCCTGCGTATGCATGGGAGCTTCGGTCGGCATGGCTAAAGGCGCCGCGGAAGCCGGATTTTACCCGGTCGTTGCCGTTCTCGGTGACAGCACTTTTCTCCATTCCGGCATGTCCCCTCTGCTCGACGCGGTAGCGGCGAACGCGAACATGACGCTCATGATTTTTGATAATCAAACCGTTGCGATGACCGGCGGGCAAGAGACAATCGTCCCGTCATCGCGCCTCAAGGAAGTCGTCCTGGGCCTCGGGGTCGATCCGGCACATCTCAAGGTCATCACCGCGCATCGCAGAAATCTCGAGCAGAATGTGATGGTCATCAAAGGCGAAGTGGAGCATCGGGGCTTATCCGTCATCATAGCGGTACGGGAATGCATCGAGACCGCGAAGCGCAAGAAGATCCCAAACAGTCGACCGGAGTCTTTAGAATGAAATTCGATATTATTCTCGCAGGAGTTGGCGGACAGGGCGTTCTATCGGTTACGGCAGCCATCGCGACTGCCGCTCTGGACGAAGGCTTTCACGTTAAGCAGTCCGAGGTGCACGGCATGTCTCAAAGGGGCGGCGCGGTAAGTTCGACCTTGCGTATGGGCGATTCTCCCGTCGAAAGCCCTCTCGTTTCGTTGGGGAGCGCGTCGCTCGTGCTCAGCATGGAACCGCTCGAATCGCTTCGCTACCTCTCCTACCTGTCTCCCGCTGGTGCGGTCATCACATCGGCCAATCCGGTCGGGAATATCGCCGACTATCCGCCCATCGCGGACGTTCTCGAACGGATTCAGCGGCTGCCGCGCGCCTCTGTCATCGACGCCGAACAGCTCGCCAGGGATGCTGGCTCCGCCAAGGCCGCGAACATGGTCCTCGTGGGCGCCTGCTCGCGGTTTCTGCCCCTCAAACCTGAAAGCCTTCAGAAAGCGATTCACCGCCTGTTCAGCAAAAAAGGCGAAAAAATCGTGGAAACCAATCTCAAGGCATTTGAACTCGGGCGCACGGCCCGATAGGTCCGGGGGACTCAGTCATGTCACTCAACACGGCCCGCCCCCAAGTTGACCCGGCGGTTCTCGCCCGGATTCGCGCAATCATTCAAGGTGCCCGATCCGCCGGCAGGGACGTCCTCCTCGAAACAGAGGGGATGGAAGTTCTGAAAGCAATCGGAATTTCAGTCCCCGACCAGGTCGTCGTCCAAGGAAGCAAAGAAGCGTCCGCGCTCCTTTGCGAACGGGGTTTACTCTTTCCGGGTGAAAAGATCGTCGTCAAAGCGGTTTCCGACGAAATTCTTCATAAAAGTGAGCTCGGCGCCGTTGCTGTCGTTTCGAACACAATCGATGCGATTATCCCGACCTTGCAGGACATGGAGTCACGTCTGAGCGGCGAATACTCGATCGCGGGATACAGCCTCAATCAGTTCATCTCGTATCCGGCGACTCTCGGAAGCGAATTTCTGATCGGGATGCGGTGGACCGACGATTTCGGCCCGGTGGTCAGTTTCGGTCCGGGGGGAATCTATACGGAATTCCTGTCCCGGCATTTTAAAACCGGGTCTGATATCGCCATTCTCAGCCCCTACTCCGACCAACTCGAGCATCTCGAAAGCGATCTCAATGCCGTCGCGGTCGCAAAACTCGCGACGGGAACCCTTCGCGGGCAGCGCCCCCGGATAGCCTCGAAGAAACTCGCCGAAGTCACGCAAACGGTCCTGGCACTGGCGGCCGAACTCATGCCCGCAGATATCCTGGAATTCGAGGTTAATCCGCTCGTCGTCAGCAATCAGGCGCTCTATGCCGTCGACGTCCTCATCAAACTGGCCAAATCACGCCCGGGCTCTGAACCCGCGCAACTCAGGCCTCTTGCAAAAATCCGGAATCTGCTCGAGCCCAAAACGGCGGCGATCGCTGGAGTCTCAGAAAAGCTCAATCCCGGCCGCATCATTCTCGAGAACCTCATCTGCCAAGGGTTTGACCGCTCTCGCATCACGATCGTGAAGCCGGGCACCGATTCAATCCAGGGATGTAGGTGCGTTCCCGATGTTTCCTCGATTCCAGAGCGGGTCGATCTGCTCGTTTTGGCCATTTCGGCCGCGCAGGTTCCGGCTGCCGTCGTTCAAGCCATCCGGTCCGAAAAAGCCGAAAGCATTATTATCATTCCCGGCGGGCTGGAAGAAAAAGCCGGGGGGAACGCGCTCGTCGCCGGGATGCAAGCCAGCCTGAAAGAAAGCCGTTCCACGCCTTGGGGCGGCCCGGTCATCAATGGAGGCAACTGTCTCGGCATTCTCTCCCGCCCTGGGAAGTACAACACGTTATTCATTCCGGACTACAAGCTGCCGCTTCGGGATCGCGGTCTTTTGCCGGTCTCGCCTGTCGCGCTGGTTTCCCAAAGCGGAGCGTTCGCGATCTCCCGTTTGAGCAAACTCGCGGCCTTGAATCCCAAATACGCTATCACCATCGGCAATCAGATGGATCTCACGATCGGCGATTTCCTGACCTATCTCAAAGACGACCCGGAGCTTGAGGTCTTCGCGATTTATGTCGAAGGTTTCAAGGAATTGGACGGACTCCGCTTCCTTTCCGCTGCCCGGGAAATCACGCGAGGCGGCCGGAAGATCGTTCTATACCGTTCCGGCAGAACGGCCGAAGGCGCTCAAGCCTCCGCGAGCCACACGGCTTCCATCGCCGGAAATTACGCCGTCACGCGCGCTCTTTGCGAGCGGGCCGGCGTCACGGTCGCGGAGAGCATTTGCGATTTCGAGGAACTCACGAAGCTCTTTACGTTTCTCCGGAACAAATCAGTGCGCGGCACCCGGCTCGGCGCCGTTTCCAATGCCGGATTCGAATGCGTCAGTTTTGCCGACAATCTCGGTTCATTTAGCCTCCCTGCTTTCGGGGAGCCCCTGGCCGGAGAACTTCGTGCGATCTTCACTCAATTCAGGATCAGTTCGATCGTTGATCTTCACAATCCCATCGATTTGACGCCCATGACTAATGACGAAGGTTACGAGGCGGTTGTGCGGGCCATGCTGAACGATTCGTCCGTTGATGCCGCGATCGTCGGGTGCGTACCGCTCACCGCCGCTCTTGCGACGTTACCAAGCGGGCCAACTCACGGCGAGGATCTCCTCGCCCCGACCGGCGTGGCCGCAAGGCTCGGCAGGCTCTTTCAAACTTCTGAAAAGCCCTGGATTGTCGTCGTTGATTCGGGAGCGCTGTTCGATCCTTTTGCGGCCGCGCTTGAAGCTCATGGAATTCCGACCTTTCGCGCGGCGGACCAGGCATTGAAGCTTTTCAACGCGTTCTGCCGCGCAGCGCTTTCCGACTGAGAACACGACGTGCAAGTCACCTGGCGGAGAGCCCCGCTTGGAAACTTCGCGCTATTCCCGCTTCATCCTGCAGCATTCTCTCGCGATCGCGTTACTCGCGCTGCTTCTTACCCTTATCGGCGGCTTCTACTCTTATAAGCTCTACCGAAATCTCAGACCCGACATCCAGGAACTCCTGCCGACTTACGCGCGAAGTGTTACGGACTTGAATGAGATCGCGCGACGACTGAAGTCAGTGGATAATCTTGCCATTCTCGTATTCTCAAATGACACGAAGGCAAGTAAGCGTTTCGTGAACGATCTGGCTACCCGGCTTGAAAAAGGGCCCAGGGAGATCATCGCGGGAGTGGAATACACGATCCAGCCCGCCCTGCAGTTCTTCAAACGTAACCGTTCCCTGTATATTGATCTTCCGGACCTTCTGAAAATCCGCAAGTACGTCAACGACCGGCTCGATTACGAGAGGGAAATCCGTAACCCGCTGAACATTTTCGCCGAGACCAATGTACCGGAACCCGTTCTCGACTTCTCCGCGATGCGCGGAAAGTATGAAGCGCGTACGTCGTCCTTTGACCAGTTCCCGGACGGCTACTACGCGACCCCGGATGAGACCAAACGCGCCGTGCTCGTCTATGTCCCCGGAACTTCTTCCGAGATGCAAATCGTCAGGAGCGCCAAGCGTTTTGTGGAGAGCGCGATAACCGAACTGAACCCGCGCTCGTATGCGGCAGACATGCAGATTCACTATACGGGCGGAATCCAAAACATTCTCGATGAACACGAGGCACTCGTCGCCGATCTCGATCTCTCGTCGATCGTCGTCAGCATTCTCGTCACGCTCGTGATGCTGCTCTATTTCAAGTCCATCCGCGGGACACTCGCCGTCATTCTGAGCGTCGTTACCGGATCTGCCGTAACCTTCGGGATTGCCTATTTCATCATCGGATACCTCAATGCCAACTCGGCATTTTTAGGAAGCATCATCCTCGGCAACGGGATCAACTTCGGAATCATTTTTCTCGCACGTTACCTCGAGGAACGCCGGGCCATGCGACGCGCGGTCGTGGCGGGCGCGATCGCGATCGATCGGACGGCGAAAGCCACTCTTACGGCGGCGCTGGCGGCGGGACTCGCCTACGGCTCCCTCGTTCTGACGGACTTCCGAGGGTTCAGACAATTCGGCGTAATCGGCCTGATCGGAATGGTTCTTTGCTGGATCAGCGCCTTCACCGTGCTTCCCGCCCTTCTCAACCTCCTCGATCGCGGCCGCCCTCTCGCGCGACCGAGAACGGTGAAGAGCGGCGAGCCCGGCCGTATTTCGACACTCCTCTTCCGCCGCCCAGGGGTGATCTGGATAGTGACCGTCACGATGACGGCGCTCTCGGTCATGACCTGGCCCCGTTTCAGTCCGGATATTCTTGAAGCGGACTTAACCCGACTTCGAAGCCGCTACAGCCTTGAAAAGGGCTCGGGGTACTACGCCCGGTACATTGACGAAATTTTCAAACGTTATCTGTCCCCAATCGCGGTTCTTCCGAAAACAAAACGCGACGCGGCCGAAATTGCCGAAGTTCTCAAAGACCGCAAGGAAAAGGCCGTAAAAGCGGACCCCGGTAGTCCTTATTCGATGATCGCCTCCGTTCAAACGCTGAGTGACTTCATCCCGAAGGACCAGGCCCGCAAACTTCGTGTTCTCGCGGACATCCGCTCGGTCCTTCCAGAAAGACTTTTGATGCAGCTCGCCCCTTCAGATCGTCGACTTGCGCGTGAGCTGATCGGCGAGAAGCTGAGCCCGATCAGCGCGGACGAACTGCCGAAGGTCGTCTTGGACCGCTTCACCGAAAAAAACGGCGCGATCGGCAACCTCGTCCTGGTCGAACCCCCGCTCGGTAATGAGATTCGGCAACGTACGCGGCTCATCGGGTTTGTGAAAGCCATCCGCGATTCGACCGATTCAGTCGCGCCAAGGACTCCGGTCGCGGGTGCGCTTCCGGTTTCGGCCGACACGCTTGAATCGATCGCGAGAGATGGTCCCAGAGCCACTCTCTTCGCTTTCGCCGCGGTTGTTCTTCTGGTCGCAATCCTTTTCAGGGTTCCCCGAATCGCCGGTCTGGTCCTCTTTGCCCTGATGCTCGGAGTGACTTGGCTCTCAGGCCTGATTCTGGGCTTCGGTATCAGAATCAATTTTCTGAACTTCGTCGCCCTGCCGATCACGTTCGGGATCGGGGTCGACTATGGCGTCAATATATTCCAGCGTTTTCGGCAAAACGAAGCCGGTGGAATTCTCCGGGTCGTTCGTGAAACCGGCGGCGCGGTCCTGCTATGCAGCCTCACCACCACGATCGGGTACGGTTCCCTTTTGATCGCCCAAAATCAGGCTTTCGTCAGCTTCGGTCTACTCGCGATCCTGGGCGAACTCTGCTGCACGACGGCAGCGCTGGTCGCACTTCCCGCTTATCTGATCCGAAAACAACGGCGCTTCGAAAAACCCGCGCAAGCCGAACCTAAGCCGGTGCGGGAAGAGCGTCGTGCCGGATAATTCAAGCTGGATCATTCAATCAGCCGAAGACCTCGTGATAGCACTTGAAGAATCGATCACTCATGACCTTGTCGTTGCCGGTAAAGCCGATGCTCAATCGCAGGAGGCCCGGTGAGAGATGCATCTTCTCCTGGTCCTCGGTCGGGATTTCACTCGAGGTGCTCACCGCGGGGCAACTCATCAGAGTCCGTGAAAAACCGAGCGAAACGGCATACAGGCCGAACTTCTCATCTTGAAGCCGGGAAGCCAGACGAAACGCCTTTTCACGAGTCCCACAATCGACCGTGATCATACCGCCAAAACCATACTCCGGATGCATCATGCTCTTCATGAGCTCGTGCTGGGGATGGCTTTTCAGTCCCGGATAGATCACCTTCACGCCGGCTTCTTCCATTTTAACCGCAAGGTAGCCCGCGGATCGGGAATGCGCGGTCATTCTGAGCGGCAGATGATCCAACCTGAGATAAAGCTTATGGGCAATCCGGGAATCCATGACCGGACCGAGAAGCATCGCCATCCCGCCATTGAGATCGACGAGCTGATGAATGAAATCCTTGCTCGAGATAATCGCGCCGGCCACGAGGTCACTAGCGCCGGAAATGTACTTCGTGCACGAATGGATCACGACGTCCGCGCCATATCTCGACGGAGTCACCACGGCGGGAGTGAACGTATTGTCGACGACCAATTTCAACCCGCGTTTTTTCGCGAGCGCACCGATGGCTTTAAGGTCACTGATTCCAAGAAGCGGGTTACTGACTGTTTCCGTATAGAGAACTTTCGTCTCCGGTCGAATCGCTTTTTCGAAAGCCCGGACATCGTTGGGATCCACGAAAGTGACGGCGATACCCATCCTTGGGAAGATATTCTTCAAAAGGGCATAGGTTCCCCCGTAAATCGTCTGTGAACAAACGATGTGTCCTCCGTTCGGCACAAGCTGCAGCAGGGAACATGAGATCGCGGCCATCCCGCTCGCGACACCTACCGCGTCTTCCATCTCCTCGAGAGCGGCAAGCTTCTTCCCGAAATCCACTCCGGTGGGATTGGAATGGCGGCTGTAAAGATAGCGCCCTTCCAGCTCTCCGCGGAATACCTTTTCCATATCCTCCGGGTCGAGAAATGTGGACGTGGATGCCACGTCGATGACCGGGATGACCCCGCCCTCCTCGCCGAAGTGTTGAATGTCGCGGATCGCC
>DATDSK010000023.1:0-14051 GCA_035291325.1 Bdellovibrionota bacterium
TTCTGAAAAAGCACGGCTTAGACGGAGTTCTCCATTTTGCCTGCCCGGCAAGTCCAGTGGATTTCGACCGAATACCCTTTGAAATTCTTGCGGTCGATTCGCTTGGAACTATGCACACCGTCGATATGGCACTCCGGTACCGCGCACGCTACATCGTGGCATCGACTTCCGAGATCTATGGCGACCCGCTCGTTCACCCCCAGACCGAGGATTATTACGGTAATGTCAATTCGATTGGTCCCCGGGCCTGTTACGACGAAACCAAACGGTTTGCCGAAGCTTACGTGAGCACGGCTATTCGCAAGAGCGGATTGAATGGCGGTATCGTCCGTATTTTTAATACTTACGGGCCGCGTATGCGTCCGGACGACGGTCGTATCGTTCCTGAGCTGTGTATCCGTGCGCTTCGCGGAGAGCCGCTTTCCATACACGGCGATGGTTTGCAGACGCGGAGTTTCTGTTATGTCTCTGATCTGGTGGACGGAGTTGTCCGGCTCTACGAAAGCGACGTGCATGTGCCGGTTAATATCGGTAATCCTGTTGAACAAACGGTCCTGCAATTTGCCGAAGCCGTACAGCGGCTTACTTCAAATCGGTCGATTATCGAACACCTTCCCGCGCGGCCGGATGATCCTCGAAAGCGCTGCCCGGTGATTGATCGTGCTAGAAACCTCCTTGGGTGGCTTCCTCGTGTTCAGTTGGAGGAGGGTTTGCGTCTTAGCCTAGATTATTTCAGGAAAGAGACGTGAGCTCCGTTATCAAAGTCGCCCTCGTTCATGATTGGCTGACCGGAATGCGCGGAGGGGAGTACGTCCTCGAGGCAATTGCCGAGTTGTTTCCCCGGGCTGAGCTTTTCACCTTGCTCTATGTGCCCGGACGGATCTCGCCGATTTTGACGACACTCAAGCGACACACGAGTTTTCTGCAGAAGGTCCCCGGAATCGAGAAACGCTACCGCCACTTTTTGCCTCTGATGCCCACGGCCATCGAGCGCTTCGACCTTCGCGGATTTGATCTCGTAATCTCGTCTTCTCATTGTGTCGCGAAGGGGATCCGTAAAGGGCCGGGGGCCGTTCATGTGAGCTATGTACATGCTCCAATGCGCTATATTTGGGACCGGTACGATGATTACTTCGGTCCAGGGCGTGCTTCATTTCCCGTTCGTTTTGCAGCGCGTATGATTCGGGCACCACTCCAACGCTGGGATCGCGAAGTGAGCGGTTCCGATCGGGTCAATGTGATCATCGCGAACAGTCGTTTCATCGCCGAACAAGTCCATCGAGCTTACGACCGGGATTGCAAGGTCATTTATCCTTTCGCCGATCTGAGTAGGTTCGTTCTGCCGCGAGATGAGGGGAAAAACTATTTGATGGTCGGGGCGTTCGCTCCGAATAAGCGGGTCGATATCGCGGTCGAAGCATTCAACAGACTTAAGCTCCCGCTCGTTGTGATTGGAGGGGGTCAGGAGGGTGGAAGGTTAGCGAAGCTCGCGGGGCCGACCATTGAGTTTCTCGGGGCTCTTTCAAATTCCGCAATTACAGAATTTTATTCCAAGTGCAAGGCGTTTGTGTTTCCTGGCTTGGAAGACTTCGGGATTACGCCGCTTGAAGCAATGGCGTCAGGTGCTCCGGTTATTGCGTATGGAGAAGGTGGCGCTTCCGAGTCGGTAACGAACAAAACCGGCTTGTTTTTTAGACCCCAGACCGTAGAAGCGCTCATTGAGGCGGTTCTGAAATTCGAAAACGGCGAAGTGAAATTCTCTCCGCAGGATTGCCGTGTTCGAGCGCGGGAATTCTCAAAGGAACGTTTTCAGCACGAGTTCGCGGGCGCCGTTTGCGACGCGTGGACTGAGGCTGGCAAGGATCGAGGCGAGCTTGAGAAGCTGATCCAATCCGGCTGGGCGAGCTCGGCTTTAAAATGAATTTTCGATCAGACCGCCATCATTTTTATTAACGCGTTCTGACGCGCGTGCAGCTCTTCGCTCCGCAATCGCATTAAACGGTGAACGCTGAAGTCTTCAACTGTGAAGCTGGCCATCACGCATCCTGCGAGAACGGCGCGTCGAAGGAGGTGATCCCATTGTGCCGGGTTCGAGGACGCCAGATCCCGGTGTGCACCGGATTGAGCCAAATACCCCATGAATGCGCCCGCGAAGCTGTCGCCAGCGCCCGTGGGGTCGATGACCTGTGTGACCGGAAAGGCCGGGGCTATAAAGGTTCCGGAAGGAGTGAACAGACTGGCACCGTGTTCGCCGCGTTTGATGATGACGACGGACGGGCCGAGTTTTCTGACGTATTCGGCCGCGCGGACCAAGTTGCGTTCGCCTGAAAGCATGAATGCCTCCCCTTCGTTTATCGAAAGGATGTCGACGCGTTTCAAAGTTTTTTTGAGTTCTTCAAGCTTCCCTTTGATCCAGAAATTCATGCTGTCGCACGCCACAAGTCGCGAAGACGCGACCTGATCCAACACCCGTTGCTGGAGCGTTGGATCGATATTAGCCAGAAACAGGTAAGGCGCGGAGCGGTGGGTTTGATCGAGCGTTGGATCGAAGGTCTCGAAAACATTCAAGGCGGTGTGAATGGTTTTCGCTTCGTTAAAATTCTGGTCGTAAGACCCGACCCAATGAAAGGTTTTTCCTGGCTCGACACGAATGCCTCGGACATCAATTTTTCGACTGGCGAGCCATTCCAGATGGGATTGTGGGAAATCTTCGCCCACAACTCCTACAATTTGAACGGGAGCGTAAAACGACGCGGCGATCGAAAAATAATTAACTGACCCGCCAAGGACGGATTCAGCTTTCCCGGACGGAGTTTCGATTGTGTCAAATGCCAGTGAACCAACGGTTAAAATTGAGTTTAGATTGGGTTTCATGAATAACCGAAGTTAAGCCAGGGAGGAGTGTTTTTGTCAATAACGGATCTCTCTCGGGTCGGTCGGTTCGGTTCTTTTTTGCGCATTTTCTATTCGGTTGTTTCTGGGGGCTGCCTGATCCAGGCGCATGAGGATGTTCTCGAATTCTTCCCAGCCCTTCTTGACAAGTTCCCATGATAGCGAAGCGGGCCCCGCTAAGTCATTGCGCGGAGAGCAGATCCGGCAATAAAGAGTAGGCGGGGAGGGGTCCGATGCCCCAGGATCGGTCCTCGGGAATGCGAGGGCCCAGTTCATTTCTCGATCGATCCAGAGTCTTTCGCCCGGTTCCACGTCAAGCGGAAGATTTGAGACAAATGAGCGAATCATTTCGGTGCTGTTTCGGCCCTCGTATTGGTGGAATCCTCTTGATCCCAAAGCGTGTTTCCAGATTACGGGTGAGGGGGAATGCTGACGTGTCCAGGCATCGTAGGCGTGTTTTTCGGATTCCGAATGTGCCCAGAATGCCATAATAATCGCGAACACTATCAATAATGGGCCAGAGAACCGGCGAAACCACTGAGCCCTGACTGTCTGGACAAGGCGTTTTTGTAAAGCAGGTACTCGTGTCGAAATCCGGCTGAAAGAAGCAATACGACGGAGCTGACTAAAAATATCCATAGGACGCCCTCGATAAAGATTTGACCTGACTCACCATTCGACTGGGGTGGCCCAATGAGCCGAAAATTTGCCATTGAAGTTCCCTCCTTTTTGGGGCGAGTAAACCTGAGCTGCGGAAACGCGGGGAAGATGCGCAGCCTGGAATCGGAAGACGTTGGGATATTCACCGGGCCAGGAAAGGGGCTGCTGGCCGATCGGATCAGGCGGGAACCGGGTATATTGAAAAGCGGGCAGCGGGCGCGCAAAATCACCCGGTTTTCCGCATCCTCGCTTAAGTAGCCAGTCAGCTTGTTTGAATTTCCAGCGAGCAATCTGGTAATCCTGACGGGCTACCTCAATTGTGAGCGCCACTTTGAGAGGTGGTTTCAATATAGGTTTAATTGTTGCCGCCGCGAGCGCAATGCGGAGAGCCTTTATTCTGGTATTTGCGGATTCGATAAGTTTCAGACGATCCCGGAATTCGAGGGCTGCTTCTCCCACGCATCGATCTAAACGTAACTGCAGCTTCATGATGTTTTGCCAGCTCCTCATCACACCCCAGATGCCGAAACCCGTAGTGCTGAGGAGTAATGTTGCGATCAAGAGTGGAACGTGAAGAGATCCCCTTTCCCCCAGACGATAAGGCCGGCTTGCTTCGCTAATCAGCGATTTCACCTCCATCGCGCTGCTTCCAATTTCGGGAGTTCGACAGTTTCGCGGGATCGTCCGCATCGGCTTTCACCCCGAATTGAAACTCCCGTATCCGTGATTTTGATTCCGTATGATAGCCGTGAACGGTTACTGACTGAGCCGCGTCTTGCCTCGTGTGTTGCCTCGAAAACCTCGTGTGCGCATCGAACTCGAACCCATTGATCGCGAAACAGTCCGGCACAGCCCAATAGAAGAGCCGCGACCAGGCTGGTGCTGATCGCGAATTCCAGAATCGTCTGTCCTTTGTCGTCAGTCCGGGGGATTTTCCAGAATAAGTGCCGGACTGCTTCGCGGAGTTGAGAACTCGGCATACTATCTCAGGGAGACGTCCTTGTTGATGTGCTCACGTGCTTGTTGGATCTTGTCCTTAATGGTGCCGCCCAGGGATTTCGTCGCTACGATCGAGATCACGGAAATGAGAAGCAGGAGTGTTATGTACTCGGTCAAACCTTGTCCTTTTTCATCGAGACGCATTTCTGATTACCTCCATTTTCCTGCTGTTTATGAAAAATGGAGGCCAGATTCAGAGCCTTTTCAGCGATTGCGTCGCCCATTTTCGGACTCTGTGCCGTAATTCGTACTCTTTTGCGTTCGGTCGTCTGCTGGCCGCGTTGACAGCGTCTCATCGTGTCGCTATGATGTTGAAAATGCAGCAAAAACAGCGCCTCTTTATTTACAGCCGCAGAGAAATGGGAGTTCTGGTCCTACTTGGGGTTCTGATTGCTGCTTTTGCCTTCACTTTAGGGGTTCATCTCGGAAAACGGGTTGGCCCCAAATCAACCGTTTCCAGTGCTACTTTCCCGGCTGCTGTTCCGACGGTGGAAGACGAGATTCCGAATCCCCAGGAATTTGCTGAACACTTGAAGGGAACTCATCTGGCCGCAGATGAGTCCTTGGATCAATCTGCTCATGACGAGGTGGCACGGACTGGTCTGAAGCTTGAAGTTGGCCGTCAGGTCAGTCTTCCGCGCGGGGCTAAGTCGGATAATGCAGGGGCGACCAGTCCCGAGGGGCCACAGTTCAAAACCGCTCCGGCCCAAGATTCGGGAGCCACGGCTACTCGAGGCTCTACGAGCTCTACGGATGATCTGAAAGGCATTCCAGCCGCTCTTCGACCTGCTCCCGCAGGCAAATACACTATCCAAATCGGCTCCCATCCAGCATTGAAAGAAGCCGCCGAGCAGGCCAATACAGTTGAGGCGCTTGGATTGCAGCCCTATTTGAGGTCGGCTGAAATTAGAGGCAAAGGCAAGTGGTTCCGACTTTATGTGGGAGGGTTTTCCACTCGCGAAGCCGCCGAAAAAGCCGGACAGCTTTACCGGGATCAGCACCTCATCGATTCTTTCGTGGTTGCAAACGGGGTGGAATAATCTAGAGTCGGATTCCGGGAAGGCGGTCGTCCATGGCGATTTCCAAATCTGAAATGAGTAATGTGCCTGGAATTCAAAAAGTTGAAAAGCCTTGGGGCTATGAGCTCATCTGGGCCAAAACCCGTGACTATGTCGGTAAGGTCCTGCACATCAATCGCGGCCACAAGCTTTCCTTGCAGTTTCATCGGAAGAAGGAGGAAACCATTTTCGTCCAGTCCGGTCGGATGACCCTGGTTTTTGAGACGGACGACGGGTTAATGCAGGAGCATGTTCTCTGTCCGGGGCAGGCGCATCATATTCCGCCAGGCCGAAAGCATAGGATGATCGCGATAGAAGATTGCGAGGTCTTCGAAGTCTCGACACCCCACTTGGACGATGTTGTTCGCCTTGAAGACGGCTATGGCCGTATCGGCACAACGAAGCCATAAGGGCAGGGGCACTAAATGGTCAATCTTTACCTGACTGTTATTGCGGGTGGGAGCGGTACTCGGTTCTGGCCGAAGAGCACGGCCAAGCGCCCGAAGCAACTTCTCTCATTTGGAAAAACGACGGGCGAGAAAACGGCCACTGGAACAAACTCGCCCTCCTTACTTCGCCAAACTCTGGATCGGTTTGACGGCTTGGTGCCCAAGAATTCAGATAATCGCATGGTCATCACAACGAGACATTTGAAGCAGGCCGTCTTGGATGAATGTGAGAATGTTTCGATTTATGCTGAGCCGCAGGGCCGAAATACCGCTCCATGCATTTACTGGGGCGCCCGGCTGATCGCTGAATCGAATCCCTCAGGAGTCATGCTGGTCATGCCAGCTGATCATTACATCGCCCATCCGGATAAATTCATCGAGACTGTACGGTCGGCGGTCGAATGGGCGAGTGTGCACGATGATCTCGTCACCCTCGGCGTTCGACCATCTCGCCCCGAGACGGGGTATGGCTATCTGAAGGTCGGTCCAATGCTGGAGCCGGGCTCCAGTTCCGGCGCAATATCTTGCCGGCGAGTTGAGGCTTTTGTCGAGAAGCCCAATCTTGCGAGGGCGCAGGAGTTCCTGGCTCAAGGGGATTATCTGTGGAATGGAGGAATGTTTGTCTGGCGCGCGGAGGTGATTCTTCGGGTGTTTGACGATTTCATGCCGGAGATGCGAAAGACCTGGGATGCCGTTCGTGGGAATGTCGATCTTGCGTATCCGGGACTGACCGCTACGTCGATCGATTATGGAATTATGGAAAAAGCCAGGAACGTCGTTTCCTTTCCACTGGATTGTGGCTGGGATGACCTGGGCAGCTGGACGTCCCTTGAAGGCATAGCAGAGGTTATTGGAGCCAATCGCGACGGAAATGTCGTCATCGGCGGGGATATTCTCGGAATAGAGGCAAAGGGCAATATCGTCGATGCCCCGGATAAACTTGTGGCAATGCTGGGCGTGCATGATTTGATAGTCGTGGAGCAGGGCGGAGCTATTCTCGTTGCCGATAAAAAGCGCGCGCAGGATATTAAACTCATCGTCGATAAGCTGAAAACTACCAGACCTGATCTGGTGTAAGCTGATTGTTCTTAGCGCGCCCCTGCTTTTCGTTTCTGTTCATTTACAGCTTGTATCGACATCACGACACGTTGAAGCCGGTATGCTTGGAGAAAAGTTTCGGATTTCACCGCAGTGAACATTTCTTCCTGGCTCTTGATATTCAGGCTGCTCGCGTAACCAAGTTTGACAAGGTCCGTGAACTCTTCCATCCGGAAGGGTTCTTTACCGCCCTCGGGTGTTTCCAATTTTCTGATCTCCGAAATATTGACGAGCTTCATCCCGGTGGCCTGGTCCACGCCGAACCGATCCATGTGTTTGGCCATCAGACCCATAATGAGAAATCCGCGAACGCTCAGGTCATGACGCTTTGAGGGTTCGAGAAGATTTTCCTCGTTGAGATAGGTGATCATCTGTTCCAGAAAGTCGATATCCTCGAGGATCACCTTCGTCGAATTGTTTTCGTTTACGATTCTCGTGATTTCCGACTGTTCCAGAATATCCATGAAAGTCGTGATCTTCGCGACCGGTACTCCCATGATCTGGTTCGTATAGCGTTGAAGAAGACCTACACGCACGTCAATACCGCCGGCTACGCTCGTGCCGTTGCGGGACGCGACGAGAAGCAAGCCTGTCGAAATTTTCAAGACATCAATGGGTGAAAGATAGACGTAGTGTGACGAACGCTTCCCATCCTTGCTGGAATAGTCAAACGAGGTGCTTGCGGTTTCGAGCTGCCGAATGCGTGTGCTCGCTGTGCGCAGACGGCCCACTACCGTTTTCAACAGAATCTTGAGCCAGTCCGGCATTTTGGTCAGCACGTCCTGGAATACCGGGCCGGAGACCTCAATCATTTCGCAGTCAGTAAGTGCTTCGCCCGATGCGGATCGCGGGTTTCCGTCGAGGAAAGCCAGCTCTCCTACGACTTGACCCGCATGAATCGTGTCTATTTCGATGTTCGAATCACCCTTCTTTTTATAGATGCGGAGCATTCCCGATTTGACGAAGTACATCGAGCGCGATGTTTCGCCTTCAGCAAAGAGCAGTTCGCCCTTTTTTAGCCGCCTGGTCTGCTGGCCCGTGGCTTGGACGGTTGCGGTGGTGGTTGTGGGTCGAGCGGGTGTTCCCATATTCGAGTATTAAATGGATCGGCACTTTCTTGAAAGGATTTTAACTCTTTTCGAAAGTGTTTGGTGACGCACCGTATAAGGATGGCCCGAGAAAAAAGGGGCAAGTGAAAACTTGCCCCTCTCGAGGTGGGTCGCGTCGGTTTTGGGGGCGGTTATTGCCGATGCGACGCTCTTCCTCGATATGTTGGTCGCTCACGTTGAGAAACTCGGGTGAGACCAATTGTCCTGTGAAACTTCAATTTCCATGCCCCTGGTTTGGCCTGAGTTGTAACCTGTTTTACGCATGCTCGCCTAGGAACGAACCCTGCTAATCACCTTTCATGGTTCCTAGAGCTGCTGAAAATTTGAATGAGAAAAGATCTGAAGAGCGCGTCAGTCGACCCGAATATGAGCTCGTCGGATTCTATCGTTCGGTGTCCACTTGGCCTTCGAAAGATACGGAACTGGAGGATGTTGCGTCTAAAATTTCAGCTTTGTCCGGGGTTCCTTTCGTTGCGGTCTACTCGCTCGGTGACCCCAGGGGGGGCGGAGCTGAAGGATTCGGCATCAGCTTTTCGGGAGCACTCGAAGGTGAGAGGCCGGTGGAAATTCCTCTCCGGGAATTTATCAGGAGATTCGTGAAAACCGAAAGCCGCCAGCACTTCGAAGGCGTGCACCAGATGACGATCACGCGAGAACATCTCCCGATCTTCAATCTTTCTCATTTGCGAATGATCAGCTCTGTTCCGATTCATAGCGAAATACGGGAATTGTCCAAGCTCGGAACCACTCGTGTGCCCTCCGAATTCGGATGGATCCTGATCGGATCTGAAAAGCCTCTTTCTCCCTATCAGGAGCTCGTTTTGAACGCTGCAGCCCGACGACTCGCGGAAGTGGGGGAGATCGCGCATCTCGAATCAATCATCGCTCTTCGGAGCCAGTTCCTTTCGATAGCCAGTCATGAACTCAAAACTCCCTTAACCTCGATTTACGGCGTGCTCCAACTCCAGGAGAGGATGCTGAGGGTAAAAAAGGACGAACCCGAGTCCTCCCAATTGGAGCGGCAGCAATCCTTTTTAAAGATGGTGATCCGCCAGGTGGAACGTTTAAACGAACTCATTGACGGGCTTCTGAACATATCGCGAATTCAGAATGGCCGTTTTATGGTGGAGCCGTCTGAAACAGATGCAGCTGCCGTTCTGCGCGAGACGCTCGGGGCTCGTTTGACCACGATTGCCAAGGAGGCTGGAGTTCAGATGAATCTCGATGCTCCGCCCGTGCTCACGGCCTGGGTCGATCCTGTGCGCTTTGAGGAGGTCGTTACCAACCTGATCATGAATGCGATCCGATTTTCTCCCGAAGGCGGCGTTGTTTCGGTGCGCCTCAAGGAGGATTCCGGTTCGTTTCAGCTGCAGGTTCGGGATCAGGGTCCGAGTGTTCCGATCGAAGATCGTGACCGCATTTTCCAGCCCTTTGAAAGGGCGCAGCGGACGGCGCGTTTGGGGGGGCTCGGTTTGGGATTGTTTATTTCACGTCAGATTGCCCAGTTGCATGGCGGCAACGTGAGTCTCGTCGAGAGCGTCCCTGGAAGAGGCAATGTGTTCGAAGCCTATTTTCCACTTCGAAATGCAGGGGTTGCCTCGATATGACGTTCAAGAGCACAATCGATTGTCTTTGAAGGAATACGATCCTAAACTGGTTGGGTGTCGCAATTATTCCTTTTAACCTGGTTCGCGGTTCTCTGTATCCCTTGTCTTGGTGCTCCCGGTGACTGGCAACGTTTTGTTCCATCCCTTTTATCGGAGTCTGGGCGGCAGCGCGATTCGGCCTTGGAATCGTTGCGCCGGTATCCGGGAATAGAAGCGGCGCTTCGGGAGGCTGTTCGGTCGGGTGAAGGGCGCACGGCGGCCCTGGAGGTCATCGGTGCCCTGAAACTTGTCTCGATAACACCGGACTTGATCCAGACCGCGAAAGTTCAGCCTCGTACAGATCTTTTTGTGACATTAAATACATTGATCGCCGAAGGAGCGGAAAGTCCGGGTCTCGCAAACTTTTACCGTGAGCAGCTTATCCGGCGTAATGAGGCAACGCCTGCGGGAGCAGTTCTCGCAATGCTAGACGGTCTCCGTTCGATGGGCGGCGAACTGGATGTCCCGGTTCTGGAAGGGCTCATCGTTGATTCCAATTCGCAAATTCGCCTGGGCACCCTGCACTATGCGGCGAAATTTTTGAAGCAGGAGAAAAGACCCGAATACCTTTCAATTCTCATTTCTGCTCTTGCGGCGACACCTCACCAAGTCAGGCTTGAGGCGGCAATGCTGCTTGATTCAATTCCCCATGGACGGAAACAGGCGGTTCGGTTGGCCGCTCAGCGTTGTCTGAATGATGCTTATCCCGAAGTCAAGGCGGCCTGCCGGCGCCTCATGGAAAGGCGCCGGGCCGGGGAATGAGACTCAATCGGATCTTTTTGATCGCAGGCGTTGTGTTCGCGGTCGCGACAATTGGAATCTCGGCGGAAGCTGACAATGAGTGGCTGGAGGAATGGGTTGCCCAAAAGCCGAGAGCGCCGATGGCCGGCGACTTCAGTGCGGGAGGCCGGTATCGCAACAATCAAAACGCCGCGTCTTGTCGTCCCGAAATCAAACCAGCTGTTCCCGTGACTGCCCGGACCGCTCATGCCGGAACCGATCGAAAATGCACGAAAGCGTATTCGGACCTTTATTCGAAGAAGGGGATCAGTATCAGCATTTTCTTTGGATATGACAACGACCAGGCCTTTGTCGATGATGGTCGATATCAACGTGCCGATCTTGAGCAGCTTCTTACGAGGCCGCCGGAGGTTTGCGCGAGAGGAGTGATTTTACCTTTCGCCTGCGGCTTCAAAAGAGATCCTGATGATGCATCGTCTTTTGTGAAACCACTCATCGGGCCTGACCGCAAAGCAAAGCGGGTCAGAATACGACTGATAAGTTCGTCTGTGATTTCTGGCGATTTGCGAAATCATGTCTTTGCCCGGGAGCAAGCGGATTTGAGCGAACGCGTGAAGCAGGATTTTGAACGCTCGCTCCGGACTGAGGATGTCGTTTTTTACAGCGGTCACGCCCGCGACGGGGGCGGACCGGATTTCTTCCCACCGCGTTTGAATAGCGATCAAAAAGTGGATTACGCCTGGTATCGGAAGCACCGCCCGGGGCTGAAGGAGGTCCTTTCGGCTCTTGACGCCCGGTCGAAGCTTGTGTTCGGCCTATTTGCCTGTGACTCGAATGCGCATTTCAGAAAAAGCATAAAAGCCGTCGCTCCGAACGTTCCGTTGATTCTGACCAATGCCGCAATTCCGATCACGAGTACTCATAATGTTATGGTCGCTTCGTTGAACGCGGTTCTTGGGATGAAGTGTCGGGACGCTTTTCTGGAGGATATTCAATTCAGTCAGCCGCGCGAAAAAGGGGCTCCCGTTCCCGTTATGTTGCTTGACGGATTTCCTCCGTGAATTATGCGCCGGTTCTCCTAGGAATCCGGGAATTGCATGGGGATGTCTCGCCTGGGATGATTATCGCGCTGGATTGTCTTCGTCGCCATTGACGCCGAAGAACTCGTCACCGGCGATAGTCGTTGCGAGCTGCTGGTAGCTCGTCTCGGATTTGCCGGTGGCCCAGTCGGTAAGCGCCTGAATCAGCGCAAAATTGTTTTTGGCTCCGGATTCGAAATCCGAAGCAAGCCCGTTTGTCAGAATGTCTAGGTTTCGCGTACCGTCAGGGTCCGTTGCTGACTTCTTTCGTTCGAAGTAAAGGGAATTGTAATAAGTATAGGAAGAACAACTATCGAAGAAGTAAATCTGATATCGATCGCGCGGGATGTTGATCTCAAAAGTTTCGGATTCTTCGATTGCGAGAAGATCAAGGTGTCCACCTAATCCCGAGTGGCCATTGTAGATGACTGCAGACGCGTTCTCGAGAGCATCTTTGAAGAGGTAGTGAAATGCGGTGCTCGGTTCATCAATACCGCTCGGGCCGAAAACCATGCGAACGACAACTCGGGCGTTTTTGCCTGTTTTCGAAAATTCTTCGACATAGGGGAGTTGTCTCAAACGGCTCGGAAATCCCGAAATCTTAGCGCGATAATCAGGTCGTTCCCATCGACGGCCTTTGAATCCGGTTTTGATCAGTTTTGACCGTATGGTGCGAAAACTCCTGGCATTCAGGTCGGATGACTGCATCGGGTCTCGTCCATTCGTGGATTCATCCATGCCCACGAGCACCGTCATGAGCAGGGTGCCGGATTCGTCCACGAGCCGTTCATATTCGGGATAGCTCGATTTCATGTTCTCAATTTTTTCGAGAGTCCCGGTAACAACGAGGTAATCAACTCCTTCTTTTAGCGGGCAGCCGGGATTCCGCGGGTTCCAGAAGTACCAGAAATCCTCTTCAGAGTTGTAATGTGAATCGGTGCAGGGAGACTCCCGATTTCCGGATTTCGGGATGCTGGCTTTGTAGATTGTCTCCGGATTGACCGGAAGGATGAGCTCGTAATCCTCTCCTGCGCCTTTCGAAACCACGATGGTACCTCGGTACCGATATGAGGCAATGTAGGTTCGCGATGAGCCGGGCTTTGGTGATATTTCAATTTTTGTGAGACGATGATCGGCTTTGGGCACTGCGGGATATTCTGCGGCGCTCATGGGCCCAAAAAGATGGCTTACCTGGTTCTCGATCGCCTCTTCAGCCTTTTCGATTGTCGGACTGCGGGGACTTGTGAACACGACTTGATGCTCAAAGGTCAAGATCGCTTGTAACGACTCGGAGGCCGTGTAATGTCGTGCTTGCCGGAACGGCCCTGTCTTCAGTTCGGGGGCGCATGCCGCCATAGTGAGGAGAGCTAAAACTGCGGAAAAAAACTGACCTCGTTTGGGCATAGGGCGCTTTACCTCAAAGTATTGCATTCATACGAGATATGATGCAGAGTGTCAATACTTAAAAGGGGTTCCCTGCGTATCCCAGGTCCAGGGTTTGGATTTTTTCTCACTGTACGGCGTCCCGGGGGGGGAATTACATTCACCCAGATATTTCTGGAGGAAATTGTACTTCGATTATCGGCATCGCACAGATAATCGATCAGAATCTCAGTCCTATTCGTGCTGCGAAGAGGAATACGGTTCTTAGAGCGCGAGAAAAAATCTGTGTGATGCATAGGAGTTATAATTTGTTAGAAGTTCCTGGCGAATATTCCAGGCAATGGTCAAAATAGAGTCATGGTTATCGGTTTCGGGTGTTTCATTCGGGCAGTTCTCATTTCAATCGCCTTGATTGGCAACCTGCTCGCCTACGCCTGGCCTCCGACTTTCGGTACGGAGCTCAATTTTACGAATACTGAGATCCTAGAGGACTTTCGAGGACGGCCCCCGGAAATCCGGACTCCAACGCGGGAAGTAGAGCAGTATTGGGCTGAGCATCTAAAGAAGGTGATTGAGGTCCGGTGCAAAGAAGCTTGTACGATTACGAAAACCCAGGGGAAATTCTTTTCGGAATACAAAGTCGCCTTTAAAGATGGGTTTTATTTCAATATCGCCGTTGATCCTGCGGTGGTGGAAATTCAGATTTCGCCCCTGACTCTCGAACAGCTCAATGAACAACACCGCGAATCCAAAAGTTTGTTTTCGATACGGCTGAATACGTCGGTCTGAATCCGCAAGCTACAGGGCATCTTTGGGTACCGATGGCCGCTCATTTGAATATCGGTGCGATGTCCGCCTTCGGAGATAATCCCAAAGCCTTTCTTCATTACTTCGCGGATTACGCGAACCATCCGGGGCTCGGTCTTGGCATTCTGGG
>DATDSK010000024.1:0-6107 GCA_035291325.1 Bdellovibrionota bacterium
GTCGGGGCCGCGAAGTATTACGTCGCCTCGGGTTACAGCCTTTCTGAACTCGTAGAATGGCTAGAAAAACGAGAACTTGCCACTCCTAAAGGGGGTTCTTGACGGGCTAAGTCCCGGACGGGTATAACGCACCGTGACAGCAAGGAGATCCTATGCTCAAGCAACATCATTTGGTCGCGACGGGGTTCGCTCTTTTTCTGGGGGCTTCGCTTGTTGCATGCCAGGACAAGACCCTGGAGGACTGGCAAAACGAAAAGGTGGGACGAGATACGGCCAAGATCCAAGCCGTAGCCGGCATCTACCGTGGAGTGTTGGTCTCTCAATGGGATCTGTCCCAAAACAGCCCCGTTGCCCCTGTCGAAATCCGGCTTGAGCCGAAGATCAAATCAGGAGGTTCGGGCGGCTCTCAGCAGCAGGCCACGATCCAGGCTAAGGTGATCATCGGTGAAGGCAGTCAGGTGAAGCGGCTGAACTTTACCGCGAATTCGTTCAATTACGTCGATCAGAGTTTCGAAGCAACGGCGAGCGTGGCGGCCGGCAAAAGTGATCTCGCCGTCAACATGCAGGCGGAGATCTCCGATTCCGGAACGCTCCAGGGCAAGTTTGAAGTCGACGGTTACTCCGACCGTGGCGTTTCGTTCGACTTGGTGAAGGACGCTCCGCTCGGAGTGGTCGATTCCGGCTCGGCGGGCCGCCCGGGAATTGAACTGCCGGAGGTTGTTTACTACGGTGAAACCGCGGATTTGGGGAAACCCCATGGCGTGATTCACATCGAAGCGACGATCCGAACCTACCCGATGAGTTCGGGGGCGGAATTCGTGGAACTGATTTCACCGATCAAGTTCGTTGAAGTTTCCTGGAACACGGGAATGGAAAATCCCCCGATCCTCGAGGGGCAATTGGATCTCAGCACGGGGCGCCTCTATGCGGCCCTCAGCATCCAGTTCGAAGGGCAGCCTTATAAAGTCACCCTCGATTGCAAGATGAGGGATTCGGTCTCTCTCGATGGCGGGTTGGATTGCCGTTTTGATTCACGAATGAATCTCCATTACTCGATCACGCTTCTTCCCAGGGTCAAGAATACCGGAGGTAACCAAAATAAATGATGACTTCACGATTCATCTCCCTCGGTGTCCTTGCGGTCGCGTTTCTGGGCGGTTCTCTTTGCGCTGCTTCTGAGGGGATCGTTCTCGATATCCCGCAGAGCCGATTCCAGGAAACGACGACGTCTTCGCCTTCGGCGAGTGCCGACGAGGGCCGCATCGCGATTTCAGTTTCGTCCTGGAAGCCGGGCCGTCCCGAGAAGATTCGCGTGAACAGCCGAATCGAGTCCGTCGACGCTTTTCGGCCTGATTCGCTTCCGTACCTCTCCGTGTCTTACATCGCGCCGGTTCGACAAAATTTTCGCGCGGGCTCGTTCGCCTGGAAGCTCGGCGCCGGCTATTTTTCGCTGAATCGATCGGGAATCGTTGCTTCTGACGGATTGAGCAGGCGCGCCGAACAGGCGTTGCATGTGTTTCCGGTCGCGGCGGGATTGGAGTTTTACCCCCGGATTTTGCGATCGAATGGAGTTTATTCGTACACGTCGGCTTCGTTCCTTCCGGTGGTTGCGCTCGCGACTCGTTCGGCTCTCGGAGAAAGCGCGGTCCTCGCTGGAGTTCCTTTCGAATTTTCGGCAGGGCTGAATACGCGTCTGAACCGGTTTTGGAATGGCCTGGGCGGAGCGGAGCTGGATTTCGCGGGAGTGCTGACCCTCGGCACCGTTCAAAGCATGGATCTCTTCGGCGCGGGTGTGCGTGCCGGGTTTCGTTTTCCGATCTGAGCCATCATTAAGTATTGGCAGGAGTGGGGGCGCCCGAGCCCTCCCTGGGTTGACGCCATGGAAGGCGTATTACAAACCGTGTTTGCCGGCACGCGGAATCCAGCTCCAGCTGTCCTTGATGGCTTTCGATGATGCTTCTCGAAATGCTTAATCCCAGACCGGAACCTTTACCGACGGGTTTTGTCGTAAAGAACGGCTCCATGAGTCTCGCGCGAATCTCGGGTGAGATCTTCTCTCCGCTGTCGGTGACGCTGAGTTCGACATGCTCGGAGTTGCTGTCGAACTCCACTTTGATCCATTTTTCAGCAACCTCGGCCACGGCATCGTGGGCATTGTTCAGCAGGTTGATGAGAACTTGTGAAATCTGGACACCTCGGCATTCAAGAACCACCCCACGGGAAATTTCGGGAACAATCAACGTTATTCCATGAATTTTGAGGCGCTCACGGCAGATATCGAGCGCATCGTCGACAATGCCTTTCAGCGCGAGTCTCTGGGCCGGCTCACTCTTGCCGTCATGAGCGAAGGTCCTCAGGCTCTTCACGATTTTGGCGACGCGCATGGCGGTCGTTTCGATCTTCGTCGCGATTTCGCCTACCTTCAGCGGATCGAGGTTGTTGGCTTCGATGAGGTCCTTCAGCTGCCCCGCTTTCCCGTGAATGATGGCAAGAGGGTTGTTGATTTCGTGCGCGATTCCGCTCGCCATTTCGCCGAGGGCGGCAAACTTGCTCGTTTCGATCACCTGAGCCTGGGTTTCGCGCAATTTCTGATTGAGGACGGTCAATTCGGCTGATTTTTCTTTTTCAAGCTGTGCCGTGGCTTCAGCGGCGGATCGCCGTTGTGATTCCTCCATGAGCAGGTTGTAATCCGTCATGTCCTTCAATACGAGAATCGCGCCTTTGGAGGTCTCCCATGATTTGCGAGCCGAAAAAGCGGTTCCGGAAACCGCGACCGAGATTTCCGTCCCGCCCTTCTGGATGACTTTGATCGATGAATCCTTCTGAACTCCGTATCTTTCTATTCCGGCCATGATGTCTTTGCAGAAGTCCCTTTCGGGAATAAGAAGGCAGATGTTTTTTCCGAGAAGTTCATCGCGCGCATAGCCGGTCGCATCGAGGCAAGCCGTATTCACGTGCAGGATGGTCCCGCTTTCGAAAACGACGATGAGCATTTCTCTCATCGAGCTCAGGATGCTTTCACTGTATTCCTTCTCTTCAATAAGCTTTTCGGTCATTTGATTAAAGGAAGTCGCCAGATCCGAGAGTTCATCCGAGCCAGCCTCGGGAGCCTTGCTCCCCAGGTTGCCGCGGTTGATTTCATTCGCGGTGTTCGCGACGAGTTGAATCCGTCGGGTCGTTCGAGCCGCGATCCATATTCCGAGAAACAGGACGGAGGTACCCAGAAATATCATGATGAGCACGAGAGTTTGATAGCGCCGCACGTCTTTCCAAAGCAGCTTTTCATGAAGCGAGCCCGCGGCCCGGAGAGATTTTGAGAGCGTGTACAGAAGGTCGTCTTTCGAAGCGATCAAATTTTCATTTTCGGGGGCGGTCCTGAGGCGAGTCTCGAGGGAGCGGATGTTTTCGAGAAAAGTCTTTCTGATCGCAGTTTCCTGGTCTGCTTGCGTGTTGATGATCGTGCTTTGGACAAAAATCCCCCGGGGCCCCTGGAGTGCTTCGAGTTCTGAAACGAGCTCGGCCCGTTTTTGGACGCATTGGCCGAGATAAACGCGGCGGTCTTCGGGGTTTCGTGTTTCGGCCGCTTTCTCCAAGAATCTTAATTCATGAATCAGGAGTTCCGTGCGTAACGAGTGAGTACGCCAATCTTCGATTTCGGCGATTGACTCCCACATGTAGCCGTGCAGGACCCCGAGTACGAGTATCATCACGACGATCGCGCAGCCGATCGTCGTGAGTTTGCCGCGAATGGTTCTCGTCAGGTAACGGATTGTTTTGCGCACATCTCATCGTCTTTGATTGGTGCTCGTTTTTCAATGTTATCGTAGATGATGACGCGCAGCATCTTAGCCATGATCCTGCCAGCGCAGCTCGAAAATTGACATCGTCGCCGCTTCGGCCCGATACTAAAGAATGGGGCACCAGGACGGTGCCGTGCAGGGTAGGATGGGAGACTTCCATGAAATTCGAGCAGCGATCAGACGATAAGAACCCAAAGAGCGGGCTCGATTTCGACCAGGAGCTGATCGACGAGATGGAGCTGCTTTCGGCGGCTGCGAGAACGGTCGCCGCGCGGACCGCGAAGAAGTTTGAAGAGCCACTCAGGCGCGAGGTCCTCAGGACGCGCGCGCTCGAAAAGGAGCTGTTGGTCGAGCGTGGCCGATGGCAAAAGGCCTTGAACCATGCGCACGAGCGGGTCTCGATGCTTGAGACCCAAATCAAGGCTCAGCAGCTCAAGTGCGAAGAGCTTCTTGGCCAGATCCGGGCGGATCAGGAAATCAAGCACAAGCTGTTCAGGGATCGTGAACAGGCTGAACTTACGATTACCCGGGAGCGGGAAGCCGCCTCGGCGGTCTCGATCAAGCTGGAATCGACCGAAAGGGCTTTGGAACAGGAACGTGAGAGGACAAGGGAAGCCACTGACGAAGTTTCTCGCTTGAGAGCGCACTGGACGGCAGTGCTGCAGCGTGATCGCAAGATTCGCGAGCTGGTTACCGAGTTGCAAAGGCGAAATCGGATCGGCCAGGAGGGGATCAGTCACTACAAGCGGATTTCACAGCGCCTTCAGCAGGAGCGCGACCGGCTTGGCCTGGAACTCGAGAAAACCCAAAAGAAAGCTATCGAACAGGAGCTGGGGATTTCCAGGCTTGAAAAGCTCGCAAGGGATCTGCGCGGGGTCGCCGCGGAAAAGGACGAGCTTCAGCGTCAGGCCGATTCTCTCCGGCTGGAACTCGAACGCGTGCGGCTGGAAAAAGCGCCCCCTGAACCCGTCAAACTTAATTCGCGGCAGGCGCTGCCCGGCGCAACCCCACCGCCCATGAAACTGATATAGAGCCCAAATGAAAAAAATCTCAGGTCTGAAATGCGTCAACTGCGGCAAGGAATCTGCTCTGGCGAAAGCACGGTACGTTTGTCCGGAATGTTCCGGAAACCTTCAGGTAGTTTACGATTACGCCAGCATCAGGAAAAAAGTGACCCGCAAGGCGCTCGCCAGGAACTCCGATCGCACGATCTGGCGCTACCTCGATGTGCTTCCGATTCGTGGCTTGAAACACGCTGTCCCTCTTCAGATCGGACCAACGCCTCTTTATCGGTCGCGCGCTTTGGCCGCTGAGCTCGGGCTTAAGGCTCTTTTCATCAAAGACGACGGCCGAAATCCGAGTGCGTCGTTCAAGGACCGCGCAGGGGCGATCGCCATCGCAAGGGCCCTCGAGGAGGGTGAAAAGCTCATCACGGGCGCCTCGACCGGGAATGCGGCTTCGTCTTTGGCGTGCCTGGCCTCGGTCATGGGGCTTAAGACGATCATCTTCGTTCCGCGATCCGCGCCTGTCGCGAAAATCGCGCAACTTCTTGTCTTTGGCGCGACCGTCATTGCTGTCGAAGGCAATTACGACCAGGCTTTCGATTTGTGTCTCCAGGCGACCGCCGAGTACGGCTGGTATAATCGGAATACCGGCTATAACCCCTTCACGCGTGAAGGAAAGAAGACCTGTTCTTTCGAGCTCCTTGAGCAGCTCGAATGGAGGTGTCCGGATAAGGTTTTTGTTCCGGTCGGGGACGGCAATATCATCAGCGGAATATGGAAAGGCTTTTACGAGGCCTATTTACTCGGCTTGATCGATCGTCTGCCCAAGCTGGTCGCCGTGCAGGCCGAAAAGAGTGATGCGATCAAGCGCGCCCACGAAACGGATGGTGTGATCCGGGCCGTGAGCGGCGAAACGATCGCGGACAGTATTTCCGTGAGTATTCCGCGGGACGGTCAGGCGGCCGTCGCGGCGCTGCGCGAATCAGACGGGTTCGCGATCTCCGTTTCGGATTCAGAAGTGCTCGATGCCATAAAGGTTCTCGCTCGAGCGGAAGGGGTATTTGCCGAGCCTGCCGCCGCTGCCTCGATCGCGGGGCTGAAGAAAGCGGTCGCGGCCGGTCAGATCCGTCCGGGAGAGCGCGTGGTGGCCCTGATCACCGGTAATGGCCTGAAAGACGTCGCGAGCGCGATGAAGGCCGTGGGCCAGCCGCACCGGATCGCTCCGAAGATAGAGGATTTACGTCGGCTAATCGGCGCACTTGACCGTCCGGGCGCTCCTTTGTAGGTTGGAGTCACAGGCGCA
>DATDSK010000025.1:0-2836 GCA_035291325.1 Bdellovibrionota bacterium
ATCTCGCTTCGACCATCCCCTCTTTTCCACCACTTGTTGAATTTGTTCTTCGAAAAAATCGACCGCTTTTGGATCTGCCGGAAGAACATCCTTAACAAACTCCGAAAAGGCAGTTTGAGATAAGTAGATTGTTTCTTTGGGTTTCGAAAGCATTTCCCCCAAAAGTGGGCGCATGTGGTCGTAGTAAGGTGGCTTGAAATAGTCCTTAACGAAGTACCTCCAAGAAGCTTCTTTCAGATAAATCCGACACCATCGAAGAGCATGCGGGCTCGATTTCCATTCCGGCTGGTTGAGGTAGTCTCTAAAAAAGAGGCCCTCCAGCGCGTGAACCCGAGTAGCCTGGATGAATCTGTCGACTACTTGCGGGTGATCTTTGATGAAAGGCAGATCGAGGAGTGCCTTCATTTTAAGCTTATTCTTTTCGATGTAGGCAAGGCTAGACCCGTCCAGAGTAAGCCCGCCAGGCCATTCCGTCGAATCGATGAGAAGGGAGGCTCTTTCAACGAAGTCCTTCGTGATTTCGGGAGTCCAATCGAGACGCCGCGCTTTTTCGACGAGAGCGCCGCGACTCTCAAGATTCTTGGGGTCAAGCAGACGATCGAAAAGCTCCGAAGCGCTCGAGTGAGTCGTTGGCGCGCGAGGGACTCGATAAAATGCCCCTTGCCTTCTTCCGGGATCCGGTTCGAACCGAGCGTCGTCAGCAGCCCCATAGGGACGCCCATTCCACCAAAAACGCTTTCCATCGGGAGAATAATAGGTTTGATCTTTTCCGTAAAACCGCTCGTTAGAACGGTCCCAGTGATACTCGACGCCTGTTTTCGGGTCATAAAGAACGCCGGGCCTGAGTTCGTGTAGTCCGGTTGCACCCGCTCCTGGAGAATCCCGCCGAAAGCCATTCGAGTTGGCTTCCCATCCGCCATACGGGTTCCAGCCACTGCCTGTCTCAGTGGTTCCGCCCCAGCGCGGGCCTCGTCCGGATGAGCCGAACTGATCGTAAGACGCACGCTCGCTCGGGTCTGAAAGGATTTGATGAGCCTCATTGATCTGTTTGAACTTCTCCTCCGCGATCTTGTCCCCGGGATTTTTATCCGGGTGATACTGCACCGCCAGCTTACGATAGGCTTTCTTGATTTCTTCCTGCGAGGCGGTCCGAGCGACGCCCAGAACCCGGTAATGATCCGCCGCAAGGACCGAAGCACTCCCGAGTGCCAGCAGTGCGAGCAGAAGGAAGAGAAAACCCGGTTCGAGAAACGATCGGTTTTTTCGAATATCCACCAATCTTTATCGGAAGAAATGCTGGCGTAATTTAGCGCAGACGGATTTAGCCCCCTGTGCATAGATAGGCTTCTATCGGGCTAAATTCGATCAATTGATGACCATTTCTTTACTGCTTGTTCGGGCCACGCTCTTCTCTCGCTATCGTCTTCAGGAAGTTCGATTTTTGCGCTCGCCCAAGTTTGTCATGAATGGCATCCCGAACTGTTGAATGGCGAGCCATTGGTTGTGACTCCTGCAACACAGTCGAAAATTTCCGCGCTCGTGCGCCCCGCCCTTCGCGAGCGGCACAATGTGATCGATCTCAAGTGCCCACCTTGAGCCGCAGCAGCGGCCGGATTGCGTGTCGACATACTCGCAAGCCCCTTGTGCCCGCGCCCAGATGAACCGCCGATCTGCGATCGGGATGTTGGGGCGACCTACGATTACCTTTTTGAGCCCCGTCTGAATAGTTGATGGAATGTTTTCGTTTTGCCCCGCCGGCGGGGTTTTTTTGAATGGAGGCTTCGGTCGAACACACCGTTTTCGCTTCTGTTTCGGAAGAAGTCTTTTCCGGCCTTTCGAGAGGGTCCAGCTTCTTGAGTGCCTGATCCGCGATGCGCTCAATCAGCTCGGCATATCCCAGATCCCCGTGATGAGATAGAAGTTGTTTGATCCTCTTCAGCTTTGCCGCGAGCTTCGCGTCGGCGACGAATCGAATTTCCACTTGATCCGGGCTGATCATCCGCTCGCTTTCCGCCGGAATCGCGCTTTGAGGTGAAAGCCTGAGTAACTCCTGCTCACAGTCGCGACGGGACTTCCCCGCGAGAGTTTGCGTGACTTCCGCTTTTCGTTCCGCGGAATATTTTTTTTCGGCCTTTTCTTCCCGTTGAAAGAAATGGTGCGCCTGGCTTGCGGCACTGAGACTCAGCGTCCCAGTCTCGATCGCTTCCATCACGCCCGGAACGGATTTGGAAAGGCGCATGGCGCTCAGCCTTCGATCCGCGGCTCCTTCACTATAACCGTAATGTTTCGTCAGAAACTCGAACATGCTTCCAAAACCAAGCTCGAGATGAAGGCGTCTGGCTTCGATCTCGCATAAATGTCGGATCAATTCCGCCGTAACCTCCCGTTCTTTTTTGACGAGCAGATCGGTTTGAGAAATGAGCTCTTCCTGGTTCAGGCTTTTCAGGTATTTCATGCATTCGAAATACCACAGGATTCAAGACCCCCTATTCAGCACGAGAATGCCCTCCAAGCCTCACGGAAAGACCATCATCGAGAAACCGGACGCGCGTCCTTTGCCATGCGATTGGAGCGGGACTACACGCTTCTGTTGAACCAAAATCAGCCGATTTCCAGGGCGAAACTGAAAACCGCGAAAACCGTGTCAACAAAAATTTCCATCAAAACATTTATTCATTTTTCTTTATTTATAAAGATCTGATGTGGTTCCCCTCCTGAACTGGACAGGGTATAAGCCCCCTGTTCTATTAAGGAGAGAGAGATGGAAGCAAAGACAATCGAGTTCCAGAGATGGACGGCGAAGCGCAAAGCAGAGCTCGTTCTGGAACTGATCCGA
>DATDSK010000026.1:0-3987 GCA_035291325.1 Bdellovibrionota bacterium
TCATGAAGAAGCCGCGAACGACGTCGGTTGCTCCGAGGTCGAGTCTGGCCGCGAGATCAGCCCGGAACACCTCTCGCATGAAATCAGTCATTTGAGCGTGCATCTGCGGAGCAAGCGCGTAAGTCATCATTCCCGCGGCCAGGAGCGCCGCCAACCCAGAAATCTCGCGGCTCTGCGCGACCATACCTTTTTTCCGGTATTCCTCGAGTCGGTAGGGTGATGCTTCTTCGGTCAGGTCCTCTTTGGACCTTTCCTCTTCGTTATCCGCCACCGGTTATGTCCCTTTCGCCATGGCTTGCATGATCGCAGTCATGGAGTCTCCGATATTCCCGACAATTGCGGCCGCCGCCCCCTGGAACTCCGGAATCGTGAGAAACATGACGACGAGACCGACCAGGGCGCTCGCGGCGAACGAAAGCACGAGGACATTGAGTTGCGGCATCGCTTTCGCCATGACCCCGAACGCGACGTTCACCGCGAAAAGGGAAATTGCCACGGGTGCCGCGAGTTCAACCCCCGAACGGACCACCTGCCCGCTCATCTGGATCAGCTTGTTGCTGAACGCCGCTCCGAATCCCAGTTTCGCGCCTCCGATGCCGATAATCTCGTAGCTCCCGAGAGCCGCTCTCAGCATCAGGTGGTGCCCGTCAAGAACGAGAAAAACGAGCATCGCGATCGCCATTTGAACTTCAGAGATAACCTGGGTCTGCGATTCCTGATGAGGGTCATAAGTGCTGGCCGCCGCGAATCCCATGAAGTTGCCGGCGAGATTCCCCGCGAACGAGATCGCGTCGAAAGTCATTTTTGCCGTAAAACCCAGAACGAGCGCAAAGAGAACTTCAAGACCGATCGTGCCGATAATTCCCGCCCCGGTCGAACCCCAAATGGCCGCCTGCCCCGGATTGACGAATCCGCGCGCCACCAGCGCCGGGAAGAGCGCGATCGTCACCGCGAGGGAGAGAAGAATTTTCACGGTCGTCGGGATCATTCGGTCACCCACGAACGGCAGAATAGCGAAGAGCACGCTGTACCGGACCAACACGGCGAAAAAAGTCAGCAACTCTTCCTGGTTGAAGTTAAAAAGCGACATCACCTCACCCACTCACCCGCATTCCCAAGAACCTGTATCGCGTATTGCTGGAGCATTTCGAGCATCCACGGTGCCAATAGAACGAGCACGAGCAGAACCGCGACCATTTTTGGAATGAACGTCAGAGTCGATTCGTTGATCTGCGTAATCGCCTGGAGCACGCTCACTAAAATGCCGATAGCCATGGCCGCGGCAAGAAGGGGACCGGCGAGGAAAATGGTCGTTTTGATCGCCTCGGATGCCACAGACATGACCATTTCTTCCGTCACGGAATCCTCCCTATCCAAAACTCTTGATCAAGCTCCCGACCACAAGCTCCCATCCGTCCACCAGAACGAAGAGAAGAAGCTTAAACGGGAGTGAAATCACGACGGGCGGCAGCATCATCATGCCCATCGCCATCAGCACGCTCGCCACGACCATATCCAGGACCAGAAAGGGCAGATACAACATGAACCCGATCTGAAACGCGGTTTTGAGTTCGCTGATCACGAATGCCGGTACCAGCACGTAAGTCGGAACATCGGCCCGGTTCTGGGGCTTCGCCTCTTTCGAAAGCGATAAAAAGAGTTCCAGATCCTTTTCACGGGTCTGACTGAACATGAATTCGCGAATCGGCGCCTCGGCTCTTTCATACGCCATCTTTTGATCGATTTTTTCGTTCAGATAGGGTTCGATCGCGTTCGCGGAGATCGCTTTCCAGGTGGGAGCCATCACGAAAAACGACAAAAACAGGGCAAGCCCGACGATGAGCTGGTTCGGGGGCATCTGCTGGGTGCCGAGCGCCTGCCGTATGAAGCTGAGCACGACGACAATCCGGGTGAAGGAAGTCATCATGATCAGAATCGCCGGTGCCAGTGAAAGCACCGTCAGCATCATCACGATGCGAAGAACCGCGACCAGATCCGAAGGCTTCTGACCGTCACTGAATGACAAACTGAGCGAAGGAAGTGCCAGGCCCGAGGTCCCCGGGACGTAACTCCCTCCGGCACCCTCAGCGAGCGCCGGACTGGCCAGCCCGCAGCCCAGCGCAAAGAGACCCAAAGCCAGAATACCGAAGAATCCGGTCTTGGTCCTCATAGCTGTTTCAAACCCTCCAGTTTGGAACGTATCTGAGCGCGTACGGCGCTGTTCGCGTTGGACGTCCTGTTTACGGTTCCGAAATTCGAAACGTTCACGGGAGCGCTGGCACCGGGTTTCTGGGCCTCCGAGCTGAGGAAGTCCGAAAAGCCCTTACTGTGCCCGGGTGCCGGAACAGCTCCGGCGGCGATCAGGGCCGAAGCCGCGGCCGTCTGCGACTCGCGAGCCATCGACTGCGCCTCCTTGGCTTCGTTGATGCGAAGGCCGATATCCTCCAATTCGGTGATATCGATGTTCATACCCGTTTCGGTCGGCGCCGAAAGCTGAGTGATCAGATTGATGGATTCGTTCGTCACTCCGATTACCATCGTTCGGCCGGCGACGCGAACCACCGCGATGCTCTTTTTAGGTCCGAGATGATGGGTCGAAAGAACCTCGATCATCTTCTTCTTACCGAGTCCCGCTTTGGTAAGACGGCTCAAGGTGGAATTCCCTTTCAGAAGCTTTCGCAGACCAAGAGCGACCAGGCCGAAGAAGCCGAGAACCACCGCGAATTTCGCGAAAATCCTGAACGGACTGGGAAGCGGCTTACCCGAAGCCAGCGGCTTCTGACTCGAATTGGCCTGACCGATTACGGCCTGGGCCTTTTCCGGATTTTTTTCCTGAGATTTACTGAGGACTTTTTCCAGCAGCTTTCGTTCCTCGGAATCGCTGATTTTGACTTTCTCGACCACCGTCTCTTTATCCGGTGCCGGAGCAGCCTTTTGCGGGGCCGACTTGTTTTTTGTGTCGACCGTCGCACTCGCCTGGGCGGCGCGCGTGGTCAGCTTGTCAACGATCGCCTCGTCAAAACGGAGAGTCAGGATCTTCCCGTTCGGGACCAGCTGAAAGCGATCCTTATAGAGTTCGGCTTTTCCTTTTACCGTTAAACGGCATCGGACGAGCTTCGGCGCGTATTGATAGGCAAAGATCTTGGTCAAGGCGCCACCGTTCACCGACGAAATCTTCGCCGGATAAACCGAGACATCATTGATACTGAGCTGGATGATGTCGTTGAAAAACTCGGTACGAATCTGGTTTTTGCCGACTTTTCCGTCGAACAGCAGATCGACTTGCGATCCGTTCGATACCTGTACCTGTTTGAGTCCGATCATCGCGAAGGACTCGTTGCAGCACACGGCGCTGCCAATAGCGATTCCGAGGCCGACCGCTATCCTTTGGATGAGTCTTTTCTTTCCCATTTTCGCCTTCCCTGGCTTTATGAGGCTTCCGAGTCGCATCGGCCCGCCCCCGTTTGGATCCGGCGAAGCCCCACGCCCCGCCTGAATCCGAGCTGCAGCCGGGCCTTCCTGGCCCGGCGTACCCCTTACTTCAACTGCTCAATACGTTCGACGGGCGAGATAATGTCCGTCAAACGGATACCGAATTTCTCGTTCACCACGACGACTTCGCCACGCGCGATGAGCTTTTCGTTCACGAGAACCTCGAGCGGTTCACCCGCGAATTTCGAAAGCTCAATCACCGATCCCTGCGCAAGCTGGAGGATCTCCCGTATCGCCATCTTCGACCGGCCGAGTTCAACCGTGAGCTTGAGCGGAATATCCAAAATGAAATCGAGAGACTGAATGGGAGTCGCCCCGGCTTTCGGGGCTGCCGCTCCGGTGCCCTGGCCGCCCCCCGGTACCGGAGCAGGGGGCTCCATCGCCGCGTTCTGCGTGCCCGCAGCCGCGAGCGCCGCGCCAATGTCACCCATATTGATATCGCCCAGTGGTGATGCTGCTTGTTCGCTCATAAGATCTCCTGCTCCTATTCGTTAT
>DATDSK010000027.1:0-11928 GCA_035291325.1 Bdellovibrionota bacterium
CGGATGGAACTGGCAACCCAGGAACCAGGGGTGATTCGGCAGTTCGGCCATTTCGACCAGCTCGGTTCCGTTCTCGGTATTACGGTGCTTGCCCGAGAAAACAAGGCCCTTCTCTTCGAGAATCGCGCGGAACTGATTCGACACTTCGAACCGGTGCCGATGCCGCTCGGAGATGGTTTCCTGTCCGTAGGCCGAGTAAGCGCGAGTCGGCTTTCCGGCGCTCTTCGGCAGCACCTGGCAGGCATAAGCGCCGAGCCGCATGGTGCCGCCTTTGTCGGTCAGGTTCTTTTGCGATTCCATGATGTCGATGACGTTTTCTTTGCCTTCGGGCTTGAACTCGGCCGAATTTGCTTCCTTGAGTCCTGCCACATGACGGCTGAACTCGATCACCGCGAGTTGCATTCCGAGGCAGATGCCGAAGAACGGTACCCCCTCTTGCCGGGCGTATTGAATGGCCTGGATCTTCCCTTCGACGCCCCGTTCACCGAAACCGCCCGGGATCAGAATGCCGTCCACCGAGCGCAGAAGCTCATCTTTCCCCTTTTCGACCTCTTCGGAATCGATGTAGAGCATGTTCACGCGAACATCGTTCGCGACTCCGCCGTGAATGAGCGCCTCTGAAAGGGATTTGTAGCTGTCGCGCCAGTCCGTGTATTTGCCCACGATACCGATGGTGATCTCGCGTTTCGGATTGCGGATCTTCTCAACCATATGGGCCCACTTTGAGAGATCGGGCCGGCCCGACCAGATGCCCAGCTTTTCGGCGATTTTTTCGTCGAGGCCCTCTTCGTGGAAATATAGGGGCACTTCATAAATGCTGCTGACGTCGATCGCGCTGAAAACCTGCTCGCCGGGTACGTTGCAGAAGAGTCCGATCTTGTCTTTCACGTCTTTGGGTAGTTTGCGATCCGAGCGGCAAAGAAGAATGTCGGGCTGAATGCCGATCTCGCGAAGTTCCCTGACACTGTGTTGGGTGGGTTTGGTCTTCAGCTCACCGGCCGTGGCGATATAGGGTACGAGAGTGAGGTGCACGAAGAGTACGTTGTCGGCTCCCTGCTCGGCTCGCATCTGGCGGATCGCTTCAAGGAACGGGAGACTTTCGATGTCGCCGACCGTGCCGCCGACCTCGACGATCGCGAGGTCCACGTCGTTCGAGGCTTCGTGCATATGACGTTTTATTTCATCCGTAATGTGGGGAATTACCTGTACCGTTTTACCCAGGTAACCGCCGGCGCGCTCGCGGCGGATGACCGCATCGTAGATCCGGCCCGTTGTGAAGCTGTTTTTCCGCGTGAACTGGCCGCTTTGTACAAACCGTGAGTAGTGTCCTAGATCCAGGTCGGTCTCGGCACCGTCGTCCAGGACGAACACTTCTCCGTGCTGGAACGGGCTCATCGTTCCGGGGTCGACGTTCAGGTAGGGGTCCATCTTGATCATCGTCACTTTGATTCCGCGTTGTTCCATCAGCATTCCGATGGAAGCCGCGCTGATTCCTTTGCCGATGCTCGAAAGCACGCCGCCTGTTACAAATATGAACTTTTTTTGCTTAGCCATGATGGGTCACCAGATAATGAAGGGTTTTATTCGTCATACTAGAAGCCGGCGCACCTTTTCAAGGTCCTCCGGCGTATCGACTCCGATTGAGGTGAAGTCGACTTCGGCTATGCCGATGCCGATGCCGTTTTCCAGCGCACGGAGCTGCTCGAGAACCTCCGCTTTTTCGATCCCGGAAGGGGGGAGTGACCGGAATTTCATGAGGGTGTCCCGTGAATAGACGTACAGCCCGACATGACGTTTGCAAACAAAGGGTTGCTTATCCTCCGGAACGGCACCTCTGCTGTATGGAATCGGTAATCTTGAAAAATAGATAGCCCGCCCGGTGCTATCCGCGATGACTTTAACGACGCTTTGATCGACCAGTTCGCTCCGGCTTCGAAGGGGGGTCATGATCGTTCCCATCGGGAAGCGGTCTGAACGCACCAAGTCAACGGCGATTTCGATTGCCGACGGCTCGATCAGCGGTTCGTCTCCTTGCACATTGACGTAAATATCCGCGCGAAGCTGGTCCGCTACCGCGGCGACACGATCCGTTCCGCTTTGAATGGACGGAGAGGTGACGATGACTTCACCACCGAAGTCCCGTACTGCTAGGGCAATCCGTTCGTCGTCGGTCGCGACGATCGTTTGGTCAATCCCGCGGGCTCGCCGCGAGCGTTCGTAAACCCACTGGATCATGGGTTTACCGTTTATGCTGGCGAGGGGTTTTGCAGGAAGACGCGTGGAACCATATCGCGCCGGGATAACGGCGATGACTTTTTTTGCGTTGTTCATGACCGGGACACAGTAGAGGAAGGGGACGGCCCGGTCAAGCCAGCACGTCAATCTCCGGTTTCCACATTCCGAGCCATTCCTTGAGCCGGACCTTCGGGCGTGGGGGCTGCGCGGGCAAGCTGCTGTCGCCTGCGGGCTCGGGCGCGGCGTATTCGATGAAGGCGTAGGTCAGCCGGATGTGTTTGCCGTAATCATCCAGATAAAGATTCGTCGTCTCGTTCCAGCTTCCTTCGTTGAAGTACTCTTTGCCTTCGCGCCACTGGCGGTAACGGATGATGTGCGTGTGTCCGAAGATGACGGTGTGAATGTCTTCTCGGTCTTCGAGGATCTTGAAAGCGATTTTATCGTAATTCGGGTAGAGCGAAATTTCCTTGAGAAGCCCGAGTGTCGCGCGAACGCCATGATGGATTTGATACCGCCGGTGAAACAGGACCGTGTCGAAGATGAATTTGGTGACGCGGATCAGGGACTTGATTCCCCACCAAACGTCGTGAATGAAGACCCATCTCAGAAAAACCGGAAACGGCCGGACTTTGTCGATGTGCGGGCGTTCCTGCTTGAGCTTGGGCAGGAAGACCGCCACGAAGAGCGAGCCCCAGGAAAGATTCAATACGGGTTCGGGAAGCCGGCGCGTGATGAAGGGCCGCTCCATGTCGATGCGGGCAAAACGCTCGTGCTGCTGCCCGTGTTCGATGTAGATGCCATCGAATTGATACGAGACCTCAAAAAACGCGACCGGCGCGCCGATCGCTTCGGAAAAAGTTTTCTGCGGCGCGGGCCAGAGCATTCCCACGTCATGGTTCCCGACGATGTAGCTGATGCTGTGCCCGGGAGTTTCGGCAAATCGTTTCAAAGCCTGGAAGAATTCGGGATGTCCGGCGACGATCCGCTCGACCGCGCGGACGACGCTTCGTTCAGTCATGAGATGCGTGTGAACGCCCCAGCTGTCGGCCTGGAGGAGGTTGAGGATATCGCCGTTCAGAACGAGTTCCACTTCCGCTTCCGCATAGGGGCCCAACCGGTAGTAGTTGAGGAATTCCGCGAATTCCCGATCGTAGATGAAGTCTTCGAGGATGTTCTGGGTTTTATCCGGAAAGTGTCGTCCTTTTCCCAGGTGAAAGTCACTGACGACAAGCTTGTACTTAGGCACCAGAAGCTTCCTTCTTATTCTGGGGGGGCGCTTCGGGGACGGGGGAATTCGTGACTTCCGCGCTTGGCGCGGGTAAATCCGGAGTTTCGGCGATCGTTACCGCGTTGCGGGTCGCGCGCTTCGCCGAGTACATGGCATGGTCCGCGGCGTCGATGATGGCCTGCTTCGAACCCGCGTGGTCGGGGAAAAGTGCGACGCCGATCGATACGGTGATATGGAGGTTTAATCCTTCGTTCGAAAGGAAGAGTTCCTGTTCAATCGAGGACCGGATTCGTTCGGCGACGACCTTCGCGGTGTTAAGGTCGCACGGCGAGAGGACCGCGACAAACTCATCCCCACCGTAGCGAAATCCAATATCGGTTTCCCGGACGAGTTTGCGGATCTGCGCCCCGAGCTCGTTCAGGATCTTGGTTCCGACGAGATGGCCGTGATTGTCATTGATCAGTTTGAAATGATCGCAATCGATGAAGAGAACGGCGAACGGCTTCTTGGAGGTCCTGGCCTGGCTGATCTCGCGCTCGAGAATGTAGTTGAGATAACGGGTGTTGTAGAGTCCGGTCGCGTCGTCGACATAGACGAGTTTGTGTACTCCCATGTACTGCGCGATGTTTCGTCCCGTAACCTCGATTTGCGCCTTCAGCATGCGAAGCCGGCTGTCGAAGGCTTCAGCTGAGGCTGGAGATTCGGGAGAAAGGCAAACGAGATAGTAGTCGAGCGGATCGGAGCATTGGAATCTAAAGACGAAAAGGGGAGGCGACATCTGGCCGCGTTCGATGAAACGATACGTCTCGTTCTGTTTGGCCAGCCCGGGGAGGGGATTCGAGGCGTGGAGCGCGATATCGAGGACCTCGAGCATCGCTTTGTCCTGACCGCTCAGTTCATTGACATCGTTTTTGGCTCTGACATCCATGCGAACGAGTTTTTCCTGGTCCATGGTGTATACCGCGGAACAGGCGCATTTCAGTTCCCGCGAAAAGTAGCTTTGGATGATGCCGAAGATCTTTTTCTGTTCGAGCGAGGCCGAGATCATCTGGCAGCTGTTCAGCAGATTCAGAAAGCTCGAGGCGCCGGCGTTTTCGCCGAAGACTGCCTTACGATCCAGCCCCCGTTTGACGGCGAGCTGAAAAGTTTCAAGGTTGAAGGGTTTTTTCAGGTAATCCTCCGCGCCAAGCCGGATGGCCGCCACGGCCTGTTCAATGCTGGCGCGCTCGGCGATCAGGATCACGCTCGTCACCGGGCTGATGCGTTTGATTTGCTCCAGAAGAATGAAGCCGCTCACGCCGCCGCCAGCCGGGTTGTGGTCAATGACGACGAGATGGTAATTCGACCGGCCGATCCAATCCGATGAATCGATGGCGCGGCTCATGACGTCGACCTTGCAATCGGCCACCTCACGGATCAATTCCGCGTAGAGCTCGCTTTGCTTCGGATCATCCTCGATGAGGAGGACGTGGTAGGAGGTGTTCAGCAGGGCCATTTAGGACGCTTCCCGGCTCTTCTCCGCCGCGATTGTAGGTTCCGGCTTTTCTTCACCTTGCGATCCCGCATCAGAACCGGCTTCCGCGGGCGAGTCGAGCACTCCGCCGGCGACACGGACCACCTGGGCTGCCTTAACGAGCCGCTCACGCAGTTTGGCCGAGTTTTCTTTTTCCCTCGTGTACTGGTCCTGTAAAAGGTCCATGTTGAACTCCAGCAGATCAAGCTTGCGTTTGAGTTCTATGATCTTATTTTCCCGGGCGCTGATCAATACCTCAGAGTCCTTGCGGCTGATTTCGAGGCGATTTTCGAGTTCCTTTTCCCGAACCCGGATCTTACGGATATCCGACCGTACACGTTCTTTGAGACGCTCCGTTTCGCTGGCTGCTTCGCGGATCCTGGATTCGAGCAGCCGCGCCTTGTCGACTTTCGACTTCAGTTCGAACCGAAGCTCGTTGAGTTCGTTTTGAAGCCCTTCGACCGCGAGCTTCTTGTCTTTTTCGAACTCGTCGATCTTGTGCTTCTGTTCGTTTGAAAGATGCGTCAGTTCGACGTTTCGGGTTCGCTCTTCCTGGAGCTGCTTTTCGACCGAAGAGACCTGCTCTAACGCCGCTTTGAGCTTTGATGAAAGGGTTGAAACGTCCTGCTCACGGAGCAGCAGATACTTTTTCAGGGTTTCGACGTCGGGGGATTGGGCCGCTCCGCCCGGAACAATCGCGTCGCCGACCGGAGGGTAGAGCATGTTAACGGCCAGGGGGTTACGTGTCTCGCGAGCCGCCTCGTTCACCTCACTAAAAAGATACGGCATCTCGCTGGCGGCTTGCGTGTCGACCGCTTCGATTTCGGGCTCTGGCTTGAACTCGGGCTCAGAACTGGGAGGGGCGGCCGCGAGCTCGAGCGGACTCGACGGCGCGGGGGGAGGCGTGTCGGCCTCAACGGCCGTGAAATCGAGAACGGGCTTCAAAGACGGGTCTGCGAGTGGCGCAAGATCCAGAAAATCAGCAAGCGGAGGTGCGTCCAATGACGTGGGCTCTTGCTGCGGAATTTCCGGAGATTTTGGTTCGCTCGCGCCTTCGGGGGCTTCGAGCTTGATCGACGAGTCCGTCTTTGCGGGTTTTTGGAACAGATCTGAAGCTTCTTCGAGCGCGACGTTCGCGGTTCCATCGACGCAGGTATCAAGCGTCGGGGCGGCCGAATAGGATGGGATGGTCCCGCCCAACGATGCCGAACCCGTCTCGATCGATGAGCCGAACATCATGTCGATGGTCGCGAGAAGCTCTTCGCCGGTAAAGGGCCATTTTAAATAGGCATTGGCGCCGAGCGGTGTCCGCTGGTGGGCGGCGAATTCCGCATCACCCCAGCCCTCTGAAGTCAGAATGACCGGCAAGTCGCTTTGAATTGGATCGAGTTTTAATTGTGCAAGGAATTTTGTCCCGACATCCGGTAATTGTGACCTGTCACCGCTTTCCCTATGAATAATGGCAAGATCGATACTCTGGCCGTGGAGCTTGGCCATTTGCAGAGCGTCCTGAGCGTTCTCCGGGATAAGGAGCGCCATGCCGCGGGCCTGCAGCATCTTGAGCACGTTGTGCTCTGCGTCGAGGTGAGGATTCAACAAGAGAATCTTCATCAACTTACTCTTCGGTCGAAGGGCTACACAAGTTGACACATATTTTTTTAGCGGCTAACCTTGTTAAAGAGTTCTAAGTACTGGAGAAGCAAAGAAAATAAACCGATGTCGCGAGAACAGAACGAATTATCGGATCATGTGACCGTGCTTGTCTTCAAAGACAACTACGCGGCGCGGACCTTTCAGATCCCTCTGGGTTGGATTAGCCGTTTTGGGGTTCTCATCGGGGGCCTCGTCGCGATCGCCACTCTGACGTCAATTCTGGCGATAAAGTACTACCGGGCCGTCCAGCATGCCAGCCCCGCCCGGGTTCAGGATCTCGAGCAGGAACTCAGTGACCTGAGAAACGCGGTGAACGCGAAAACCACGGGCAGTTCAGCTGCTTCAGTGCAGAATGTTTCATCAGATGTCGCTCTCTCGAATGACCGCGTTTCCGGTGATCCCGCCGCCATGCCTTCCAGTGCGCCGGGTTCCGAAACCCTGACCAGGCCTTTTCTCTTCACCGGGTTGCCGGCGGGGACAAAGATCGTCGAGCGTAGCACTATTCCAATCGCGATCCATGCGGCGCGTGCGAATTGGGAAGGGAAGATGCTCTCGGTTAATTTCAACATTCAATATCATCTGGATGACAGACGAAACCAACAGGGCCGTATCATCATCCTCGCGCGTGGGCCGGAAACCCTCGTAGGCTATCCAGCGGGAATTCTGGGCCGGATCGCCAGCGGCTCCCTGATCAGCCCCGAACAAGGCGAGTATTTTTCGGTCAGCCGTTTTCGGGAGGTGAAAGCCAGGTTCGGACCCATGGCTTCGCAGAATGCCTTGAATGAGGTTGAGATCATCCTTCTGAATGAAAAAGGGGAAGTGCTGCTTTACGAAAAATTGGTTCCTAACGGAGTGGCTTCCGCGGCTCCGGAAGCTCAGACTCTCATTCAGCCTCAGGCGCCGCAGGTCCTGAAAGCCGTTCCGGCCGCGACCCAGGAGCAGCGCAATGACTCCGCGGCCCCCAAGGCGGTGTGGCCGGGGCCTTTCGATGCGAAATCATCATCGACCGCGAAGGAGCCTGATCTGAACCCGGCATCTGGGATTGTGGAGCCTTGACCATGGCGACAACGACAACGAGCATTACCGAGTCAGCGATCAATTTCATCGGCGAAGGAACGAAAATCGAAGGGAAGATCGCATTCGGAAAGATCTCCCGGGTTCACGGCGTTCTGGTCGGCGAGGTTCTGGCCGAGAACGGAAGCACCTTGATCCTCAGTGAAACCGGCGTCGTCGAAGGCAATATTTCGGCGGATATTCTGGTCGTGGATGGCTATGTGCACGGCGATATTCTGGCCCGCACTCGGGTGGTGATCTCACGGACCGGCCGGGTGATCGGCAACATCAAGGCTCCCTCTTTGGCCGTCGAGTTCGGCGCTTATTTTGAAGGCAAATGCACGATGGAAGAGGCCGCACAGGCTTGATTCAGTTCGGGAACTTTACATCAGATCCCGAATTGGAATCCGTTTCACCTTGAATCGCGGGAGTCTGGAACGGGCTTTCATTCCCATTCCACCGGTATTGCCGGGGGCGGCAAGGCTTTTCTCGATTTCCGTGGCATCGCCGGCAACGGTGATCACGAGGTGATCGAGGTCAAAGTGCCGGTTTACGGCGGCGCTTACGTCGCCACGGGTGACGGCGGCGATCCTGGGTATGAATTCATTCAACCGTTTTGGCCCGAGGCCGAACGCGTAAGCGGAGAGCCATTGGGTGGCCACTGACTCGAGAGTCGACGTGGTCAGGGGGAAGCCGCCGATCCGGTATTCCTTCGCCGTCGCGACTTCTTCTTCGGTTATCGGGCCGTTTTTGAAATCACGGAGAACTTCGAGGACCTTTCGAATGAGCTGGCCGACGGATTCATTTCTCGTCGTGGTGGTAATGCTGAAAGTAGCCAGTTCCTTGTTGTACGCGAAAGAGCTTCCAATGGAATAAGTCAGCCCCATCCTGTCCCGAATCAGGGAGTTGAGCCGGCTGTTGAAGTACTCACCGAGGAGTGCGTTCGCGACGACCAGGGAATAATGGTCGGGTGAATCGATTTTCGGAGCCCTGAATCCTATTTTCACGTGAGCTTGATTGAGTTCTGGCCTATCGATCACGGCGATTTGGTTCCCGATGACGAGTCGTGGATTCTTCGCGGATCTGCCGGGATTCGTTGCCCGGCCCCGCGAAGGGGATTGCCAGTCTCCGAAGTGGGCGAGAACTTGCTTCCTGAATTCAGGCGGGTCTACCCGGCCTACGATCATCAAGATGGCATTGCCGGGGGTGAAATGCGCTTTATGGAATGCCACGACGTCCTCGCGGGTGACCTGTTTAAATTCCTTGCCGGAAAGGAAAGTCCCGCGCGCATACCGGGTTCCGTTCGCGATGATGCGGCGGAAGGTGAGTCCCGCCAGAGTTTCGCCGTAATCAGCAAGATGACTCCATTGTTGAAGGAGTCGTCCATGTTCGCGTCTGGTTTCAGCCTCCGGAAAATCCGGTTTAACCACGATTTTCGCCAGCAGTTCCAGAAGCGCGGGGGCATCCGGCGCCAAGCCGTGCATTCCGGTGCTGATCGTTTCCTCGTCCGTCGCGGCATAGCGGCTGGCACCCAGGCTTTCAACGGCGCGTGCAAGCTGTTGCGCGTTCATTCCGCCGGCACCGCGATCGAGCAGGTTCACGAGTAACTCTGAAGTCCCGGATTTGCCGGGCAGATCATCGGCGGACCCCGATTTGACGAAAAGCGCGAGATCGACGATGGGGAGCTTCTGGTTCACGAACCAGACCAGCTGCAGGCCATTGGGCAGGGTTTCGAGTTCGGGGACGGGCAGGTGAAGGTCAGAAGGTGGCTGCGCCGCCATCGTCATCGAGGTCCCGAAGAGCAGCAGAATCGACAAGAGTTTCATTTTTTCCTCTCGCTGCCGGGGGCCAGGATCACCACGGATCGATTGTTCGGTATCAGGTATTTTTGCGCGACCCGCTTCACGTCAGGGGCGGTGACTCGAAAATACTTGGTGAGATCGCTCGCGAATCGTTGCGGATCACCGAAGATCGTCTGCACAGTCCCGATCAGCTGGGCCAGACCGTGTGGAGAACGAACACTGTCCACCAGTTGGACCGTGAGCTGACGGACGGCGACGCGGATTTCCTGATCGCTGATCACGGAGTTCGGGTCCTGGATCTCCCGAATCAGCTCATCAAGGGCGGCTTCGGCCTGTCCGCTCCCGACGGCCTCCTTCATCACTCCCGCGATGATGAATAACCCCGGGTACGTGGGCGTGTATGCCGAGCCGGTGACGGCGATGGCGAGTTCCTTTTCCTCGACGAGGCGGCGATAAGCGCGCGAACTCGTCCCTTCAAACAGGATGTTCGCAAGGACATCCAGGGCATAGGAATCATCGTTGGTCGCTGAAGTAATGTGATAAGCTTGCGCGAAGCGTTCCGACGAAACGTGATCTCGAAGCGTGAGCCGTCGTTCTTCCTGCTGCTCCGGCTCTTCCGGGATTTCCCGCTTAACTTTCTCTTTGCCGGGAATTCGTTCGTAGTACTTCCTGATCAGAGGGTACGCGGCTTCCGTCTTGAAATCTCCCACCATGACCAGGGTCGCATTGGCGGGATGATAATGGGTTTTGAAAAATTCCTTGATCTGCTCAAGCGATATCGAGAGCAGGTCCTGTGAATAGCCGATGACAGGCCACTGATATGGATGGCGGCGATACGAAAGCTGCCAAAGGGCTTCTTGGATTTTGCCCTCCGGAGAGTTTTCAGCGCGAAGTCTGCGTTCTTCGAGCACCACCATGCGTTCGCTGTTCAGGATTTCCTCGTTGAGCTCGAGATTGGCCATCCGGTCGGATTCCATGTCGATGACTTTCTCAAGCAGCGATGGAACGATCGTTTCGTAATACACGGTGTAGTCCCGGGTCGTGAACGCGTTGACTTGAGCTCCCTTGGTTTCGAGCTCCTGAAAAAATTTCTTGGGCCCGTACTTCGGCGTTCCCTTGAACATGAGATGCTCGAAAAGGTGCGAGACTCCCGTTATTCCCGGGCGTTCGTCGACGGAACCCGCGCGATACCAGGTCTGATAGCTGATGACCGGAACCGTATGATCCTCAACCATGATGACCGTCAGGCCGTTCGAAAGGGTTTTGCGTTCCAGTTCAAGCTGGATTCCGAGCCCATTGACGTTTTGCTTGCAGGCGGCGCCGGTAAACACGACTGAGAGAAGGAGAAAGAAAACGCCGCAACCTTTTTTCAGATCCACCGTTGCCTCTTATACCATTCGATCGAATGCGACATGCCGGTTCTCAGATCGAATTCGGGCGAAAATCTCAGGAGCTTTTTTGCCTTTTCATTTGAACAGATCCAGTAATCAGGCAGGAGTTCGTTCACTTTGTCGAGGTTAAGAGGAAACGTTTTCCGGGTAACAAAGCCGGCAACGGATAACGCCGCGGCCGCGGCCTTGATCGCGACTTTTGGCACATTGAAGCTGAAAGGGTCGCGTTCCAGGCACTCGGCGATCGTCGTGAGGATCTCCCGATACGTATGGACTTCGTTTCCCGAAAGGTAAAAGATCTCACCGGACGGGACTTTTTCGACGGGAGCGACTCCGGCCTGAACGATTCCCCGGCAGAGGTCTTCGGCATGGATAGCGCTGTAATATTTGTGACCGCCTTGCGCTGAACCCTGCAATACCGGCATAAAGTTCTTAGCGACGGTCTGAATGATCGTGAAAACGCCTTTGTCCTTCGGTCCGTAAACGATCGGGGGCCGGATGACCGTCACGGGATAGGCGTCCTTGTATTTCAGAACCTCTTTTTCGCCCTGGAGTTTGCTTTCTCCGTAGTAGGAGACAGGCTGTTCTGTATCTGCCTCAACCCGGGGATTCAACGAAGACGATGGGCCGGCGGCGGCAAGGCTCGATACGTGCACGAAGCGCGTCAGGCCCGGATTGACTTCGGCGACCGCCCTGGCCAGGCGTTCCGTGCCTCGGGCATTATGCTCAAAATAGGCGTCGCGGTTGGGTGCCGCGGTCGCGCCCGCGAGATGAAACACGTATTTGACGTCCTTGAGCGCGTTTCGAAGCGAATCGAAATTCGAGAGATCTCCTTCGACTCGTTGAAATTTGCCTTCGAGATGGGAAAGATTGGAAAGGCTCGAGGTCTTTCGCATCAGCGCATGGACATCGAATCCCAAGCTGCTGAGCTGCTCGATGAGTGTGCTGCCGATAAATCCACTTGCGCCAGTGACGAGTACTTTCATTGAGATTTTTTGCTACCTGAGTGCCGGGAAACGTGTCAATAGCTTATCCCGTATGGTTTTCACCATT
>DATDSK010000028.1:0-19044 GCA_035291325.1 Bdellovibrionota bacterium
CTCGGTATCGAGGAGATCGGCACGCACGATGTCGCTGATCGTTTCAACGGCGGTCGCCGGCATGAGTTGCATCAAGCCCTGCGCCCCGGCCGAGGAACTGGAACGGGTTTCGAAAGCCGATTCCTGCTTGATGAGGCTCAGCACCAGGATCGGGTCGAGGTTATTTTCGCGGGCGAACTTCTGAATGATATCCCAGTGAGGCGTCGGAAAGGTCATCCTGACCACGTAAGTGGAAAACACGCGGTCGTATCCGCGCTGAATCAGTTCGCCGATGATACTGAAAGCGCTCCAGTAGCTTTTCGCGTGATAATTCAGCGTCGCGAGATACATCAGGAACGGACTGGCAAGCGCATCGCGGGGACGAAGATCCCTGAGCTCGAGCGCCGCGAAGTCGTGCGCTCCTTCCGCGATCAGTTTCTCGGCGCGGCGCAGCCGGACGACTTCGAAAGGCTGAAGCTGCGGGTCCGTGTTCGTGGCGAGCGGCACCAGGGCCTCGATACTCGATTCAATATCGATCCCGCTCTGCATCGAGGCAAGCATCCCGTAAAAAGTCAGCGGTGAATCGTGCTGCAGGTCCTCGAACATCCGTTTCGCGTAACCCGAGTCCTTCTCATGTGCCATCGCCTGAGCGAGCCAGTAACGCGCGCGAAACCGGTAGTTCGCCCTGGGATAATCGTCGAGAAAGCGCCTGAAGCCTTCGGCCGCCTTGTCGTAACGCGCGTCCCGGAAGTCCGTCATCGCGAGTTCGAAGGCGTGAACATCGAGATCGGGCCCCCGGTAGGTCTGCGTGCGCCGGTCAACCCGGGCGGGCTTGGGCTTGGCCCCCGCTTCGGGGAAAAATTTCAAAAGGGCTTTCATTTCTTCCGAGGATTTCGGATAAACGACCGCGAGTTTCTGCGCCCACGAGATGCAAAGCGTGAGGCGAAGCTTGCCGCAAGCCTGCGAGTAATTGCGAAGACTTTCGGGCCGAACCGTTCCGAGCGAGTTCGTGGCCTGAAGACGTTGAAAGGCCTTTTCGAAAACCGGGATCGCCTGCTTCCATTTCAGGCTTGCCGAAAGCGCGTTGCCCATCACGAGTTCGGCCTGCGCGAATTCGTTCGGCAGGATTTTCAGCAAGGGTGAATAAGGATTCTCAATCTCAATCTGCCGATTCGTGACAATCGATTTCGAGGCGAGGCGAACGGCGTCCTGAAATTTCTTCTGCTCATACGCCAGGCCCGCTTCGCCGAGGTAGGCGGTTCCGGAAATCCAGAGAGCGTAATCCGAGAATTCCGGATTTTTTTCCAGTTTGGCGGCGATCTTACGCGCCTCGACGAATTTTTCGAGTGACGCCGCGGCCTTCTCCGCGGGTTTATGCTTGTTCTCAAGAAGAAGATACGCCCTTTTCAGGGCACGTGCTTTGGAGGATTTTGAGTTGCGATAAACGGCCTCGATCAGGCTGTCAACGGGGCTTCCCCCGATTTCCTGCGGAATCGGTCCGGTCAGCACTTTTTCGAGTTGCGTACTGGGGACGGGGTCAGCACCATTCGCGGTCGCGGAGCAAAGGATCCCGAACGCGACGACTGCGCGCCATTTCGCGGCGCTCTTCATCCCTTCAGGTCCCTGAGCGCGTCACGGCACATCCCGAGCGTTTTCCAGGCACAGGGGGCACAAGCCCGCTCGAAAAGATCTAGACTCATCCGGTCGGCAAGTCTTCGCTTGGCATCTCCCCAGCTCAGCGTCTCGCCGTTCTTAAGGCCGAGCGCTTCTGCGTGCGCTTGATCGAGCATTTTCACCTTATGCTCGGCCGCGCAAACGCCGTCGTTTCGGCTCGGGCACGCCGAACAAATCGAGTCGGAGTCCATTACCACCTCGATATCGGGAGAAGATGTTCGGAGCTGCTCAACGATGGCGCTGAAGTTCGCGATGAATTCTCGCGAATAACCTTTGCCCATAAAGCCGAGAGCGCAAAGAAAGTGATGAGGACGAAACTTCAACATGGCGGCAACTATTTATTCCTGCGACGCTCGAAGCGCCGCGATCGCGGCATCCAGATTACTCTTCATATCAGAGCCTTCCTGGTTCTTCGCGCGCTCGAGGTGCTCGATGGACGCCGAAATGGCCTCTGTCTTCTTTTCCATGATTCCACGCAGCCCGCGAATCATGTCATTATACTGATCCGCCAGCTCCGGGAAATGATCTTTCTTCCTGAAAGCCAGCTCCTCGCTCAGATTGCCGGTTTTAGCCTGCTGAAAGAAGCGGCCAAGCTTGTAAAGCGGCCCCGCGATCCGATGCGAAATGAAGATGCTGATCAGGAAAGCGAGCGCCATGACGATGGCCTGGAAGAAAATCAAGAACCACAGGATTTCCATCCGGGTCTTTTCGATCACCGGAAAAGCCGGTCCGCTCGGATCGACGCGCAGGTAGTTCAAAAAATATCCGAAAAGATTATAGATAATGACCGGATATATGAAACTGAGCGCAAAAAGCCCCGTACAGACGTAGATTGCGAAGCGAATCTGAAATCTTCCATTGATGAGGAAAATACCTCGACGATATGCGGGCATATGAAAATAATACTCCGGTCGACGGGTAATAGTCCAGTTTGCAAAGTCTGACTCAATTCCTCGGAGTCAATTTGGTGACGGAACCGCCACGCCCTCGAAGCCGCAATCGCGGCAACGGACGAATCAGTTAGAGATTCCCGGAGACCTGCTTTAAATTAATGAGATCCCCATGTCTGGCTACAAAAAGGCTCTGATCCTGGCGCTTCTGCTTTTCGCGGGGCCAGATCTTACCCTCGCGGCGATCGAACCTCCGATCCTTCGCGTCTCCATGGAAAACGAGCCGATCACCCTGAACTGGAGCAACGCCCGGACGAGCACCGATCGCTTCATCATCTCTTTTTTAATGCGAGGTCTGCTCAAATATGACGGCGAGGCCCGCCTGGTTTGCGATCTTTGTACGTCTTTTACCACTTCGCCGGACCGCAAATCGCTCGTCTTCGAGTTGTCCGACGAAATCTGGTCGGACGGCGCGAAGCTCGAGGCCGAACAGTTCGTCGACTCCTTTCGCCGGCTTCTTGACCCTGCGAATCGATTCCGCGTCCATGAGGACTTCCGGGTCATCGAAGGAGCCGTACAAAGCGCGAAGAAATGGGACCCGAAAAAGCTCGGCGTCCGGGCCGAAAACAACCGAAAGCTGGAGATCCAGCTCTCAAGGCCGCTCAGCCTGTTTCCGCATCTTTTGACGACGGTTGCCGCGTTTCCGATCCGAAAGGAATTTCTGCACGACGCCCCCCCGGCGGGACAGAAAAAGAGCCGCCGTGACACGGGCGAAGAGCACGCGACCGAGGCGGTTCTCGGGCCGTACCAGCTTGCCGCCTGGGAACGCGGAAAGCGCATCGTGATCGAGGGCAATCCGAAATTCACCGGTTCACGGCCGGTTTATCGAGTCGAATTCATCCTCGGAAAGCACGCCGAACAGATCAACCGGTTCAAGGCGGGCAAACTCGATATCGTTTCGAATCCAACCACGGAAGACCTGCTCAAAGTGCCTGGCCAGAAGCTTCAGGTGAACCCGTACTGGGCCACGCGCAATCTCATCACGAATGCGGGTCGACAGCCGGGTTCGGATCTCAGCTTCAGGAGAGCCCTTCTTTACGCTTTGGATCGCGACACGCTTCCCGCCTATTTGAGGAGCGGCGAAAGGCGCGCAACAGGGGTTATCCCCCCAGGGCTTCTGGGCTATCGTGAGTTGCCGCTGGTGACCACCGACCTGGCCCGTGCCCAAGCTGAACGGAACCGCGCGGTACCCGCCCGACCAGTCACCCTGGAACTTCTGGTTCTCGATACCGAGGTCGATCGCAAGGTCGCCCAATGGATTTCGGACCAGCTCCAGAAGATTCAGGTGCGCATCAAGGTGATCGCCAAACCGAGTTCGGGTTACTACTCCGAACTCGAATCCGGAAAGTTCGATCTCGCTCTCGTGACCTGGGCTTTCGGAATCGCGACCCCGCTCGATCTGCTCCGGACTTTTCGTACGGATGCCGCCGAAAACCGGGGCAAATGGACGCATGTGGCGTTCGATGCGCTTCTTGGACAACTCCTTCAGGAGGAAAAGCCCGCCGAAGCGGCTGCTTTGGTGGACCAGACCTGCCAGACCCTTGAGGTGGCGGGTGTCGGGGCGATTCCGCTCGGATACCCGACCCAGCCGTTCCTTCTCGGCCGCCGCGTCAATAATTTTGCCACCACACCGTTTGGCGACCCCGATTTGGTCAAAATTCAGCTGAAGCAGTAGGTCGGGAACCGGGCCGGGGCCGGGCATGGATCGCTGGCCGACGACTCCGGAATAGCCAAAAACCCCTTCATTAACGTGCAGGCTAGACAAAGCATCAAGTTTAGACTAATTAATTTAGAACCACTATTCAGGAGTAGCTCAGTGGTAGAGCAGCCGGCTGTTAACCGGCTGGTCGGGGGTTCGAATCCCTCCTCCTGAGCCATTTATCAGGGCCTCTCACAGAGAAATTTGTGGGAGGCTTTTTTATTTCAGGCTGTTACGACTCAAGCAGTTCCGAGCATTTAGCAAACCTGACATTTCCCGATCAGTCGCAAACTTTCGGGAGTTTCCTACAAATCACCTATTTTCTTCCTACTGCGGTCCGGTCCACCCCGTGTGCTCCACGGAGAAAGGACCGTTTATGATGCCGCGCATCCTGAAGCCGCCATAAGAGGTAATCGAGACCCGTGGGGGCTGGGTCGCTCTTCAATGCCCCAAAAACAAAAAGCCCGGGTTTGGCCCCGGGCTCTTGAATCGAAACTTTGGTTGGTCAGCATCTTTCTTGGCGGAACGGTTCTGACCTTCTGGTTGCAACCGGTGCTTTGTTGAAAAGCACCAGGAGCGCACTTCTCTATTCTTAAAGAGGCGTGCGTTCAGTGTCAACACGAATGGAGAGAGAATGAATGCACCATCATCCTGCGAAGTGATCGCATGGCCCAATCATTTTGAGCCACCTCAAAATGAGGGACCTAAACATGAGCACCCTCAAATTGAACGAGGTCCGCTCACCAACTTTTTTCCGCTGTCGCATGATCTTTTTTCGCATCCCAAGATCCAGGCCCTGAGCGGCGACGCATTCAGGGTGTTCCTGTGGCTCAGCGCAAAGGCTTGGCAGTTCCCAACGTCCAATGGGCATATCCAAGCGTCGACGGGGCGCCTGAGCCGCGCAATGGGCTTATCCGAGGCCAATGTCTCGCGGACGCTCTCGAACCTGCGACAGCAGGGCCTGATCCGACTGGTCCGGAACGATTTCAAATACGGCAATATTTGGGAGGTCCAGAACCTAGCGAAGGCGCGCACCAAGGAACCGGCGCAGGTGCCTCAAGATGAGAGTACTGCCACCTCAAAAAGAGCGAGCGGCCCTATCAAAATGAGCGGGGAGCTCCCTCAAGTTGAGGGACAAGTAATAACTAAGAACTCCAAAGAAACAGAAGAATCTCTCTCTCCAGACGGCCAGTCAGATTTTTTGAAAACGTACATCGGGGGCCTCAAACCGCAAAAGAAGCGGGAGAGTGAATCGGGCAATCTGAAAGTACTTCTTGGGGATTATTCGCCTCAGGAAGTTGAGCTCGCGCTCAAGTACCTTCTGGAGTCCGGGCTGCCGGGATCCGGCGAGAAGTGCCATTCGCCGATGAGCTATCTTGCACACGCCATGGGCCAGGTCCTGGCCGAAGCCCAAGCTCGAAACGAAAAAGCCACCAAGACCGCACGCGAACGAGAGGCGGTCCGCGAAGCAGAAGCCAAGCGTTTGCTCGAAGAGCATCGAGATGCCGAAGCGGCGGCATCTTGGGAGGCCGCATTCCGCGAAGCTCTTCCCGCCAGCGAGCAGCAACAGGATTGGATCAAGAAGTTCGCGGAAGCACACCCCGTTCTCCGGGGATGCGGCCCTGCCCTGAGGGGCCTAGCGATTCACGACTGGTATTCAAACCAACGAACTCAGCGAAAGGACAAAACATGAAAAAGGACATTCTGGATTACTTGGAATCGATCGGCGTCAGCTTTGAAATATATATGCATGGCGGTGGGAAAATGATCACCGCGGAAATAGCCAGGTTCTTCGCAGCAAAGGGACTTACTAGCGACCAGGTCCGAGCATGTCTGCACGGAGTCTCTATGGAGACCTACTACAAATGGCTGAAGTGGGAAGATGCGGGCTGTCGCTGCCAAGCCAAAACAAAATCAGGGCGAGCCTGCAAGATCCCGTCGCGCAATGACCTACGTCCGGGACCTGCTGAGTTTGAGCGGGATGGCTTTTGCTCTGTCCACTGGAAGCTGATGAATGAATGATCCCACTACAAACAAAGGAGGCACTAGCCTACTAAGTAAACAAGGCAAAGCCATTGGAGTGCCGCTCTAACTCACTCTTGAGATCACGCCACCTAGGAAGCCGTTGTGTTAATAGTGCATTAAACCTAGGTCCGTGATCCAAAGTGACCGCATGGCTCAGTTCATGGATGATGACATAATCGATGCACTCCATCGGTGCCACAATCAGCTCTGCATTCAGTACGACGACGTTTTTACTAGGATGGAATTCGCCCCACCGTTTGGAGAGCTTTTTGATGGCGACATCAACAGACTCCTGCTCAAAGGCCTGTGCATGAAATCTAAACCGTTCCGTTAGAATGTCGGCGGCTTTCTTCGAATACCACTTCAAGAGCAACGACCGTTTGAATTGAGTGTCTTCGGGGAAAGTACAATTCAGAATCAGTCTATCGTCTAGAATATCAACGGAATCGTAGTTCGATTCGAAAATCTTCAGACGATAATGCCGCCCAAGAAAATAAAAACTCTCGCCCGATACCAATGTTTTGGTCGGCTGCGGAACCGGGTTAAACCCGACAAGCCGTTGTTGCTCCAAGAGCCACGATCCACGCTTAACAATAAGTTCTTTGATCTTTTCAATCGGGGCATTTTGCGGGGCTGTTACTTCAACTGAGCCGCAGGGCAGAACAGAAATACCAAGAGTCTTTCTACTGGATCGTTTGATCCTGAATTCGATTTTGGAGTTTCCATATTCGACAGATTCAATCACAGTCGTGAGTTCCTTCTCTGTGGTCGGCTCAAGTATTCCGTCTCTTAGCCACCATAATGAGTGTATTAATGATCTCGTCCATTTTGTCCGAGGTCAAACTTAACTCGTATCGCCCCTTCAAGGCGTAGAGCAGATCCTCAAGCTCAATCGCCATTCTGTTCTGCACATCACGATTGCCCGACCAATCACGGATCTTATGTTTCTCGATAGCCTCATGAACGTTCAGCGCAGTGTCGGCCACAATTTCATCTGCGTCAGCAAGTTTGAGGCCAAGCTCCTGCCTTAATACGCCGAAATAAGCCTTCGCATCGTCCGAATTTCGAATGCTCGACGGATAATCGGACTTGTTCTTACCTCTCATGGTTTCCATCGCTTCAGTGACCTTCGCTAGGTACTGAGCATCAGATAGCCGCTTTTCTCGGTGAGCCTTGATCGCTTCATCAATCATCTCGGACAATTTCTTGTATAGAGCGGGATCTTCTTCAAATTTTTCAGAAATTGACCGCTTCAAGCGGGAAGCAATGGTGTCAGCCTTGGCCGCTTCACCTGCAACACCCTCAAGTTCCTTATCAAAAGCAGCTTCGTTAAATACATCTGTCTGCTTAATAATAATCTTAACCTGTTCAGCCCCAATGTACTTGTTGACCATGTTGCGGATTTGTTTTTCGTAAGACGAGTAATCCACAGTCTCGCCGTAACGTTGCTTTACCGCAGCCCGAAGCTCGATGAACATCTTGAGGTCTCGCTGATACATATTTTTGGCATCAGCAAGGGTTTCGTCCTGGTATCTCGCATTTCCGTTGGCAAGCCGTAACGTATTCGAGAATGCTGTGAGTCGCTTGTAAAATTCTTGCCGACGATCGATCGGCTCCAGGTGTCGTTGCAAGCTCTCAGTGTCGGACCTATTTTGGACTTCTTTAAAGATCTCCCACACATTTGTGTGCCGCTGAGCAAGCTCGCTAATTTCGAGGTCGGTATTGACGATAGTGCCTACGACATCTTCTTTGTCGAAGCCCTCATTCTCCAGGGCCGCATAGGTATCAATAGCATCGTTCAGCTCACCAAAGATTCCACGATAGTCGATAACAAGACCATGGCTCTTTCCTTCGAAAACACGGTTCACACGGGCGATCGCTTGCAGGATATTGTGCTCCTTAAGCCTCTTGTCCACATACAGCACTGCGTTCTTGGGGGCGTCAAAGCCCGTCAGGAGTTTATCGACGACAATAAGAATTTCCGGCTCATCGGATTTCTTAAAAGCATTGATGATCTTCTTGTTGTATTGTTCCTCGGAACTGTATTGAGCCATCATACTCTTCCAGAAGGTTTGCACCTCTGGAATGTTGGACTCGTCAAGATCAGCATGGTCCTCACGGGTATCCGGTCCCGAGATAATGACCTCGGTCTTAATTTCTCCAAAGTTATCGAAGCACTTCTTGTAGCGAATGGCATTTTCCTTACTTGAACAAGCAAGCTGACCCTTAAAGCCTGTGCCTTTAAAATTGGCATTGAAGTGCTCCTGAATATCGAAGGCAATTTCTTCCAACCGCTGATCTGTTTTTAGAATTTCCTCCTCACGGTGGAACTTCCTTTTGAGATCTGCCTTCTGCCGGTCAGTTAGGTCTTGGGTAATCCGCTCAAACCATTTGTCGATTTGCTCTTTATTGCCACGGAGTTCGCTCATGCGACCTTCGTAGAGCAATGGAACAACCGCACCGTCCTTAACGGCCTGATTCATGGTGTACTTATGAATGAAGCCACCAAACTTATCTGCGGTCTTCTTTTCTTTCTTCAGGAGCGGTGTTCCCGTGAAACCGATGTAACAGGCGTTCGGAAGCATGTTTACCATCTTGGCATGGCTGACTCCGTACTGTGACCGATGGCTTTCATCGACAAGTACAAAAACATTATGGCTTAGAACCTTGAGATCTTTCTTTTTGCTAGCCGATTCAAATTTATCAATAATGGTTGTGATGATGGACTTCTTTTCCTCTTCGATCAGATCAATCAAGTTTTGACCGGAGCTAGCCTTAGCAAGCTCGGCCTCTTTTCCGCAGGCAAGGAAGGTCTTATAGATCTGATCGTCCAAATCTACACGATCCGTTACCAACACTATCCGTGGGTTTGTGATGCTCTCATCAAGAGCAAGGGCTTTGGCCATCATTACCATCGTCAGGGACTTACCGGAGCCGGTCGTGTGCCAAATTACCCCGCCTTGCCGCTTTTGGTCGCCACGAACCTTGGTAACCCGTTTTACGGTCTCTTTGATGGCGAAATACTGTTGATAACGGCAGATCTTTTTTTCTTTGTTGTCGAAGACGATGAATTGATAAATCAGCTCCAGCAGTCGCTCGGGGCGCAGCAACGAATGGATCGCCTGGTCTTGGGCCGACGGCAGTCGCCGACCTTCATTCCATAGCCCCTCCATTACTTTACGAACATGTGGCTCTCGTTCCGAGAACAGCTTTGCTTTGTCCGCTGCACTCAGGGGCTTGTTAATCAATACGGACAGTTCCCGCTCTTGAAGATCGGCGTCTTCTTCCTTCCATACAGACCAGAATTCTTCGGCTGTTCCTGTAGTGCCATAACGGGCTTTGTTCTGAGCTAGACTCAATAGGATCTGGGAGAAGGTAAAGAGTTCAGGAATCTCATCGGTTTTTTGATTGCGAAGGCACTGACTGATTCCTTCTTTGACTGCATCATCATTAAGTCCGGGCTTCTTGCACTCGATCACAACCAAGGGGATGCCATTTACGAACAGTACAATATCGGGCCGTCTTGTTTGGTGGGAGTGTCTTTTCTCGACCTCGTACTCATCCGTCACATGAAAGATGTTCTTGTGTGGCTCTTTCCAGTTGATGAACCGAAGCGAGTAACTGCGGGTTGTTCCATCAACGCTCTGCTCTAAGCTCTTACCAAGGGTCAAAAGGTCATAGATCTGCTCATTATTCGAAAGGAGTGAGTCAAATGGGATATTTGAGATCGAGGCGACAGCCTCTTTGATGTTCTCATGGGTAAACGGGACCGATTTGTCCTTCACCTTGATGGAGTTATTCTCGGAAAGCCATTTTTCTAGCACTGACTCCAGAACGACTTTGCTTCGCTTGCCGTCTCGGAGCGTAATCGTTTCGGACGGCGCCAAATACTTGTATCCAAGGTTTACCAGTAGGTGGATAGCGGGAATATGAGAGACCAAATCCTCATTGTGTTTTGCTATGGCCATACCTATGTCCTTCCTTGGCCGATGAGCGTGTATGGGCCAAGTCTTGATGTATCCAATGGAAGAAACTCAAAACTGTTGTCGTAGTACATGACTTCGATTTTTGGTTGAGTAGTATCAAGGGAGAACTTAGCCCGATAAACAACATTAGGCTCAAGCAAGAGATCGAATTTTTGTTGTGTTCTGGAAGCTAATGCCTCCATCATGGCAGTCCGTGCGTCGACAATGCGGACCCCATCATCTCTAAGCTCAATAGAAAAGGACACCGCTTGACCGCCATTGCCAATGACCCTCAAACTGCGAACAGGCAGTGTGGTTCCACCGACATTTACGATTGTGAAGTAGCCCACCTTGTCGTCTTTTGATGGATTGATCCAGATTTGGACTGATGCTTTCTTGGAGTTCTCAATAGATGATTGCAATTTTAGCATACTTCTAGAAACTCTCCACATCTGCCAGGCAGCCCAGGCGGAAATCGCAGAGGCAACCGCCGCTACCCATGCTGATACATTGCTCATTTCCTAGCCCCCGTGGTTTTAACCTGAAGAAGTGCCTTGCTCAGCTCGTCAATCTTGAAACTCAAGGCCTGATTTCTCTCTTCGAGAGATTGCTTCTGCTTAAGGATCTCCATCGCCTGATTTTTCAGTTTCTCGTTTTCTTTTCCGAGCTGGTACTTTTCGAGTGGTTGAGTCGCCGTCAAAAATGCCCACGACACTGCGATAGCCACAAGGATAGTGAGCAGATTGTTCCTTTGGGCAATTCTTTCGGAGGTAACCTTTAAGAATTCCGTTTTCCACTGCATCTGTTCTTTGTGCCAATGGTGAATACTTTCAGAGGTTGAGTTCGCCACTCCACATATATTTTCCAAGATGTTTTTGAATGGAGCCAAGATAATCGCTAATTCCTTGGATTCCGCCCCAATCGGCTGACTTGTCTTTGGATCAATGGCGATCACATATGACCTAAGTGAATATAGAAATAGAACCTGCTTTGTCTGAACAACAGTCGAGCAAACATGGTTTACTTCATTCAAAATCGTGCCGTACTCCTGCAAGTCCACATTTGGTTTGAAACGAGCAATGACCCTTTCTAGGGGCTCAATAAAGGTAATTCGGTTCATTTCCTTCATTTGAGTAAAAAACTGACGGGCCAAGAATTCGGGTGACGAAGGGCGTCGTTCAGGAGGGACAAGCTGCTCATATTTGGAATCAATAACAAGCTCACGCAGCGTTACCCCAAAAGCTCTTTCATCCACACGGTTATCACAATATGAGTTGATCTCTTTGCAGTATTTTAGCAGCTCCTCGCATCGCCCCTTTAGCTCCGGAAGGAAGAAGTCTCGCTCGTAATCAGTTAGGTCGCCTCGCCACCTTAAGAAATCTCGTTGCTTCCACTTTCTGTATCTCTTCAACAGGCTCATACCTTAACCCTCTTTTTTCCTGAGAGGAGTTGCTGCATCAGTCCCTGTTTTTGCTTCTGGTAGGAGAGACGAATTCTACGCAGAGCTGAGATTTCTTGGTCAAACGACTCTAATCTCGTTGAGATCTCTTGGACTTCTTCATCTTCAGAGGGAAACGGGAAAGAAAACTCCATTAAATCACTATTATTAATGGAGTTAATTGTGGCCCCAAGGTTCTTTGCGACCTGCTCACGATACAGTTCTGTTTGAAATAGCTGAAAGACATACGAACTGTATTTAGTTCTAAAGACAGACATAAAGGCTCCATGCGTTGCCTTTGGAAGGCTTGCTGGAATTAGTGCTGTCTTGCCAATCAAGTTGCGTGACCCATTTCGGACGCAGATTAGGATGTCACCCTCCTTCGATAAAAATTGATCTTGAACCTCAATATCTACGAAAACCTTATCTTCAAGAGAAATTCTTCCATTCAGGATATTGGAAGATCTCAGTACAAGAAGTCCGTCATTAACTACATTCGTGGGTGAATAGGTCAGTCCCCGAACACATTTACCAAGTTCCTTTAGTTTTTTCTTGGACCAGGACTTTGAGTATCCCTTCAAGCGAAGGGTTCCCGACAAAATTTTAGCTGCTAATTCTGATTTACGCTTCTCTTTCAGGGTAAGTGCCTTATTTAGGATATCAATTGCCTCATCCCAAGTAGAAAGAATGTTGGCGATTTTGTCTTGTTCTCGTCTTGGTGGCATTGCCACTTCTGTGTTGCGAACCTGCTCAAGGCTCAGCTGTGGGTAGGCTTGTCCAGTGTTGATTTTTGAGAAATTGGTGCGAACAGTCCCCTGTGATAAGTAATGTAGAATGTATTTTGTGCTGACGAGGTCGTCCTTAATTCGAACTCTGGCGATGTGCTGATTGATATTGGCTTCCTTAATAGACTCAGGGACCATGCAAACACGGCCAATGTATCCTGTGATCGTCATCAAAATGTCTCCCGCTTTGATTACGGATCTAGACATTTCAGCGTGAGCCTTTTCGCATATGAATGCAGCACCTCTCAAAGAAAATCCATTTTCCGATACACATTCACTTCTCAAAAATGGGATTCCGCTATCTGCCCAAGCGTGACCAGAAGTAGTCGGTGTGGCTCCCTTTGTAATGAACTCAGATAAATCTTCTAACTTCTTCTTCTCCCATCCATCAGGCATCATACCCAAGCTCCTTTAAATAGCCCTTCATCTGAGCTTGGACAGCGGACAACTCCTTCTCTAGCTGGTTGATCTCTTTTTGGACGGCGTTAATGTCGATCTCTGCTTCTTCCTCAAAAATATCAACATAGCGAGGGATGTTGAGGTTGTAGTCGTTCTCGGCGATCTCTTTCTTTTTGGCCTTGTAAGCGTACTTATCGACAGACTCACGGGCCTTGTAGGTCTTTACAATCTTTTCGATGTCTTGAGGTCGTAGGGTGTTTTGATTCTTTCCGTCTTGGAACTCACGGCTGGCGTCAATGAATAGTACCGAGTCATCCTTTTTCTTCTTCTTAAAAATCAGAATCGCCGCAGGGATGCCCGTACCGAAGAACAGATTTGCTGGAAGCCCAATCACTGCATCGAGCAGGTTGTCATCAATAAGAGATTGCCTGATCTTCCCTTCGGAGGCCCCACGAAACAAAACGCCGTGAGGAACGACTACCCCCACACGACCTGAGTCTTCGGTGATGGTTTCCACCATATGCGAGATAAAGGCGTAGTCGCCCTTTGTTTTGGGCGGCAAGCCACGATGAAAACGGTTATAAGCATCCGCCGATGCCTCTTCGTGTCCCCACTTCTCAAGAGAGAATGGAGGATTTGCCACTACAACCTCAAACTTCATCGTGGTGTTTTTCTCGATGAGCTTTGGGTTTCTGATGGTGTCGCCCCACTCAAGACGAGCGTTATCAACTCCGTGCAGAAACATATTCATCTTAGCGAGGGCATAGGTCTGACCATTGGCCTCCTGCCCGTAGAGATAAAAGTCATTGATACCTTTCCCAAGAAGCTGATTTGCACACTTGATAAGAAGTGACCCTGAACCGCAGGCGGGATCACAAATGCGGTCGCCTTTCTTAGGAGCAATTAGTTCAGCGATCAGTTCTGAAACCTCGGCCGGGGTATAGAACTCTCCCGCCTTCTGGCCACCACCTGCGGCAAATTTGCCGATCAAGTATTCGTAGGCATTTCCGATCACATCCTGGTTACCAATGCGGCTTTGGCGAAGATCAAGTTTTGGATTATTGAAGTCTTCGAGCAAAGTTTTCAGACGGATATTGCGTTCTTTGGTCTGGCCCAACATCGCTTCGCTGTTAAAGTCGATGTTCCTAAAGACACCGCTTAGCTTTTCCTTATTGGCATCTTCAATTTTTTCGAGTGCCACATTGATGACTTCGCCAACATTGGAAGCGTTTCTCTGCTCATAGAGGTCCCTGAAGTGGCATTTGTTCGGAAGGATAAACCGCTCTTTTTTTAGGCGGCTTTGGATTCGCTCTTTGTCGCCCTTGTATTGCTTTTCAAACTCCTCGTATTTTTCTTCCCATGTGTCCGAGATGTATTTCAAGAATAGCATCGGGAGTAGGTAGTTCATGTAGGTGGCTGAATTCAAAATCCCACGAAATGTGTCGCATGCTTGCCAAAGGATCTGGTTGATCTCGTCTTGATTGATTAAGGTCTGTTTGTTGCTCATATTCTTCCTCTATTCCTCTTAATTGCTGAAACTCTTTATAATGCCGTCCATGAACGCTCGCCGCTTCTGGACGAGCGCCCCCATAATTTCCTTTTCCAGTTGGGCCGCCTGTATGAGCTTGATGAAACGATCCTGCTCTTGCAGTGTCGGCAGAACGACTTCCATCTCGCTCAAGACGTTTTTGGGGATATTCAGAACAGAGCTGCCCATCGCATTTTGCTTAAAAAATCGTCCGCCATAGAGTTCTGAGTTGATGAACCAATGAAGGTACTCCGGCCGAACCCGATCTTTGTTTACCGATAAAATATAGAAGGTCGGAGCGGCGACAAGGTTAGGGAGATCAGCATTCACCAAGACGCTGTATGGGAGCGACCCACGGAAGACCCGTGACACAAACAGGAGATCGCCCCGTTTGATCAGCCGAGGGCCAACCCGGCCCTTGACGTGGGTGCGGTAAAGAGTCTCGGTCATAATGCCGGAATCCTTGTCCGCATCCTTTATTTGGACGATGAAATGGTCACCGTCAGGGGCGTTCACAATCCTGTCACGAATTGGCTGGCCTAAATAGATATCTGAAACCTCAGACAATTTTCTGATCATGACTTCCGCCGGTCCTTTTACTGCTGGACATTGACATTGCGATAATCTAATAACTGCATAACCAGTTGTCAATGTCCGTTATGAGATTACTGCAAAAAAAGAGATGCCAGTGAGCGACCGCATCAGAACCACAGAGGAAGTTTTAGCTGACATCAGGAACCTTGTTGGTTCCCCCGGATACGTCTATCCGCTGCTACTAATAATTTTCGAAGACTTCCACATCGACCCCGAAAATCTGCACAAGATCAATTATTGGGAGCGCTTGAACGTCAATGAGGCATCCCTGCTTGTTGGCCTCCTGATTCAGAAGTCCATTGATTTCACTCCGCCCGAATCATTCGACTCTCTCTTTGAAGCAAAACAGAAGACCCGTGAATTACTTCAGGAGCTTCATCGCTCGTTCAATAAGCCTTTCATGGAAAAACTTAGAAAAGCGATCCCAGAAGGCCAAGAGCAAACTCCATCAGGAAGTTTTCAGGATGTTTTTGGTCAGGGCGACATGTTGGTTGAGCCGATCTTCTATTCGGGCACGGGAGTATATGACTTTCAGTATTTGGATTTTCTCCCTAAAAAATATCAATACGACCATGAGTGGCTAAAGGCCAAAAGGGGGTTTGTTTTCGCCGAGGTCGTGGAGATTTTCAAACGCACCAAAGAACTCCTCCAAAGAAACTCAGAGCGGGTTCACTTGTATGTCTCAAGAGGCCTTGAGCAAGCAAAAGAAAAAGCTCGCAAAAGCTACAAAGGAAAGGATTTTGAGGCCGACTTTCAACAGGTCGTGAAAATGGCCGAGCTACATCAATACGCTGACTTGTTTTTTGATGATACATTGGTCGGCCTAGACCCAAAAACAGAAGAGTTTAGAGCTGCGGCACATAGAGCCTTCTACAGAAATCTCATAAATCTATTCACGATCGAGAAATCAAAATTACTGAAGCTGAGTGGCGGCGACTACTTCATCAGGAACTTCTCCATATGTCCCGGCGATCCATTGTGCTCACGCTTTGCTGGTATTGGTGCATACAATGTCGCAAGCACTCAACCGTTAATCGAATTGGATAATGATAGGCTCCTTCTGCCGATCCCGTTTGTCTTGTCAGAGGCAATCTATGAGGCCCCCTTTTACTGGATGATGGGCGACGACTCCTATAAAAATACCGCTTCCGACAATCGAGGGGATGCCGGAGAAGAGATTGTATTTCAATTTCTATCGAAAGTTTTTGGACGTAATGCCTACAGGCGAGTTCTTGTCAAAACAGGCAATGCTCAAACCGAAACCGACGTCGACGTGCTGTGCCTTCTTGGCAGCAAGGCACTATGTGTCCAGGTAAAGTCCAAAAAACTTACCGAGCTTTCTCGTAGGGGTGACAATGAATCTTTGAAAAACGACTTTCAGAAGGCGGTGCAAGATGCCTATGAGCAGGCCTGGATTGCTAGGCAAAAGATTTTAGACAAAACGTCGAAGTTCTTTGATGAGAACGGGGAGATTCGGCTCTCTGAAGGTATCGACGACGTTTATATGCTCGTTGTGACAACAGAGAACTATCCGTCACTGACCCATCAGGTACACACGCTGCTTAAGCTGAAAGAGAATTCGCCATCGCCGCTCGCCTTCACTGCGTTCGACCTTGAAATGGTGACGCACTACCTAACTGATCCATACGATTTGCTCTATTACATCCGGCAAAGGATTAAGCTCATCGATTACTTCCAGGGTGGCGAAGAAATGACTTTTCTTGGCTATCACTTGTCGAGAAAGCTGTGGAGAGAAGAAGAAGCGGATTGGGTCCTCCTTGATACCTGCTGGGCTCAAGCAATAGATCGCAACTATTATCCATTTAAGGCTGGCCTGAAGGTTTCTGACGAGGGTGATTCAATCAAAGCCCGCTGGAAGGACGAAAAGTTTAATCTCCTTTGCGATGCAATCAAGACGCTCTCTGGGGATAAGGTCACTGATATCATTTTTCATCTTTATGACCTTTCTGGGGACTTCAGAACTCGATTGGCACAGCTCATTCAGGAAAGAAAAAAGAAGACCTGGGCAGATAACAAGTTTCATAGCGTTGCGATTCCACCAGATGATAAATATGAGCCTCGCTTTGGGATTACCTATTTCTCGTCAGAAACAGACTCTTTAAAGGAAGTCGAGAATCGCCTTCACGTACTGTGCAGTTTGCGGAAGTATCAAAGTCGTGCGGATGCGTGGTTGGGTCTAGGCAGCATAAAGAGCAGTTTGGCCCCATTCGATTTCATAATGTATAACAGCACCCCTTGGACGCACGACGAATTTTTGGAAGAGGGTTGCAAGCATCTCCCTGCTTTAGTCAAAAGCACTCAGGTGAATTTGAGTCCCGTCAAAGCAACAAACAAAGTTGGGCGGAACGAGCCTTGTCCCTGTGGTAGTGGCAAGAAATACAAAAAGTGCTGTCTGCTGAGATAGTTTTCGACTCGATCCGAAACGAATGTGTCGTGCCGGAGGGCATTAGTCCTATTTTGAACCCTGGACGTGATGCACGGCGCCGGTTTTTCTCTTAAGCACCGATTGCCGGTTCTCGATGGCTTTTATCGCCCAGGCAAACAAACAAATGGCGAGCCCGGCAGCCAACAGCCACTTCCAAACGGCCTTCCGTCTTATAAATGAAAACTCCCTATGCCGATCCCAAATCAGCGCGAGCGTATCGCCGTACTGATTCTCGGGCATGATCGCCTGATAGAGCGTCTTTCCGCGAGTGTATCGCCCCTTGCCCATCCAAAGAGCGGCGGGAACTTTCTCCCATTTCCGTTCTGCACAATCCCGAAGATCGATCCATGCCTTTGTGCTGAGATGCTGCTTTGCCCGGTCCTGCTTCTGATACCGCCTGATCTGACCGCCATCCATAAAGGCAAGCCAGCAGGGGTGCTTGGTCAACGCAACGTATCTTTGGGCCGCGGCTTGGAGGGACGAGCCGGTCACCTCCGCAAGCTTTGAAATTACCTCCCAAGACGGCTTGGCCGACTTGATCATTGGCATGACTAGCGCTGTCGGCATCAAAAGCTCGGCCGCAAATTCATTGGCGCGAAGCTCTCGAGGGTCCTGAGACGGGTATATTACATCGTTCTCGGAGCAGGTGAACGACGACTCGCCTTCATCAAGGTCAAAGTAATAATGGCCAAGCTCATGCGCACAGGTGAAAGCCCTACGTGAGGCTTCCCTCGTTTTCGCATTAACCGCGATCAGCTGATGGGATCCGATCACCATGAGCGAGCCCTCGATACCCTCGTACCGGTATTCGCGGTACTCGATCCCGAGACGGCGGCAAACCTCTTTGGGGATGACCGGGAGCCGGAAAAGGTCGAGGTCTTCCAGGAGCTCCTGGACTGACGTTGATAGGCCCGGAGTGGAGCTCATTTCCGATCGCTTTTACTCTTGAGGAATTCGATCTGTTGTTGAATCAGTTTTTGGTCCTGAGCGCTCAGACTTTGAAAGCCGCGGAAGAACTTCTGAACGCTTTCGTCAACCAAGAGATCCTGGATTTTGACCTCATCAGTGGCGCCCAAAAGGTAGTCCATGGAGACATTCAGCACCGACGAGATCCGCCGAAGAATCGGGGTTGAAGGCGTCCGGTCCCCCGCTTCGATCTGGCAGATGGCGGCCGGGGTGACGCTCGACTGAGCCGCGAGTTGCGCCTGTGTAAGGCCCTTCTCCTCGCGCACGGCACGGATCCGTTTTGCCACGGTTTTGTCTTTCTGGTTCTTGCTCACGTCGGCACCGCCTTTCACTTCTATCGGTCTGGGATACCGCGGCACATTAACAGATCGGAAAGGTCTTGTTAACAGATAATCTTGACGAGCAGCCCGCTCGCGGTTAATTATCATTCTGTGAAGACGATATTCACACAGAAGAAAGCGGGCGCCATGCAGGTTTTTAAGCCATTCCAGAAGCTATTCCCGGCCAAGAATACCGAGGGGAACACCCGCACCGACAATAGTTCTCTGATTAGCGAAAGTTACGAGATTAACACGGCGGCACTGGCTCCCCACCCC
>DATDSK010000029.1:0-10559 GCA_035291325.1 Bdellovibrionota bacterium
GCGAAGCTGGACTTAAGTTTTAACGGTAAAAGGACAGGAGATACTCATGGCAGGGCCTCAGGATAATCGGCGTCAGCATCAAGAAGATTCCGAATTCGAAGACAAGGTGATTCATATTAACCGCTGCGCGAAGGTCGTAAAGGGCGGACGTCGTTTCAGCTTCGCCGCCATTGTTGTCGTTGGCGACAAAAAGGGCCAGATCGGTGTCGGCTTGGGCAAGGCAGGAGAAGTGCCTGAGGCGATCAAAAAGGCAGGGAAGCAGGCGAAAAAGAATTTGATGAAAATCCCGCTCGAAGGGAACACGATTCCTCATGAGGTCGTCGGTCATTTTGGAGCCAGTCAGGTTCTCATGAAGCCCGCACCGGAAGGAACCGGCATCATCGCGAGTTCTTCCGTCCGAGCCATCATGGAAGTCGCGGGCATTCAGAATATTCTCACAAAATCGATTCGCCGCGATAATCCTCATAATGTCGTTCGTGCGACATTGGAGGGGTTGAGATCACTCCGTAGTTTTTCTGATATCGCCAAAGCCCGTAATAAGACGGTCGGCGAAATACTGTGATCGAGAAGGTGATTTATGACGCCAAATAAGAAAACCATTACCATTCGGTTAAAAAAAGGCACCATTGCCTGCAAACCCGATCAGAGGGCTACGGTCAACGGCTTGGGGCTGAAGAGGCGGGAACAGGTCCGCACACTTGAGAACACTCCATCTGTTCGCGGAATGATTAAGAAAGTCCTTCATCTCGTGGAAGTCGTTTCCGAGACCCGATAACTTCGGCAAAGGATTTATCGGCTTCATTTGATGAACAGAGAATTGAGCGAGGGAGATTACATATGTTGAGGTTAAACGAGATTCGCAGGCATCCTGGAGCGACGAAGAAGCGCAAGCGTCTGGGTCGCGGTGCTGGTTCCGGACACGGTCCTACGGCCGGCAAGGGTGACAAGGGGCAATTGGCTCGCTCGGGCGGTACTTCGAGGCCGGGGTTTGAGGGCGGTCAGATGCCGCTTTATCGCCGGATTCCGAAGCGAGGCTTCAAGAATATTCAAAGGCGCACCAATGCGATCCTGAACCTTTGTGATTTGGACAAATTTGATCCAGCGCAGATGACCGAGATTTCGTTGGAGTCCCTCACAAAGGCGAACAAGATCAAAGGACGCTACGATAGACTTACCATTCTCGGAACCGGTGAATTAAAGAAAGCATTTCAGGTAAAGGCTCATCGAATCAGTCCCTCGGCCCAGGAAAAGATTGTTAAAGCAGGCGGCAAATTCGAACTTCTGCCTATTCCTGGCAATAAGCCGGTGAAGAAGGCCGCCCCACGGGCGGAGTAGTTTGCGGCAAGTGTAAGTAAAGGAAGAGATCGAGTTCTTTAATATAGAAGGGGAGCTAACCGGAAATGTCAGGCGCCGATGGGCTAGTCAAAATTCCCGAATTGCGAAAACGAATCATTTTCACCCTCGTCATGCTGGCCGTGTACCGGATCGGCGTTCATATCCCGACTCCCGGGATTGATGGTGCGGCGCTGGCTAATTTGTTCGCCAATATGAAGGGGACGATTTTTGGTGTTTTCAATCTCTTCAGTGGCGGTGCTCTTGAGCGGTTCAGTATCTTTGCTCTCGGAGTCATGCCGTACATCAGCAGCTCGATTATTTTTCAGCTTCTGACGGTGGTTTGGCCATATCTTCACGATCTTCAGAAGGAAGGCGAGCAGGGCCGGAAGAAGATCACTCAATACACCCGGTATGGGACCGTTCTGCTTTGCCTTGTTCAGGGCTATGGAATCGCGGCGGGTCTGGAACATTACAATAACCCCTCCGTTGTTTTGGATCCTGGCATGACTTTCAAACTCATGACGACTGTCACGCTCACAGCCGGAACGGTGTTCTTGATGTGGGTGGGTGAGCAGATGTCGGAACGCGGTATCGGAAATGGTATTTCTCTGCTGATCTTTGCCGGTATAGCCGCGGGAATTCCCTCGGGTATCGGCGGGACTCTGAGTCTTTACCGATCGGGCGAGTTGAGCTTTTTCAAAATTCTTCTCGTTCTTGCCATCATTCTGACTACGTTCTTCGTTATCATTTTTGTTGAGCGCGGTGCCCGAAGAATACCGATTCAATACGCGAAGAGAATTGTAGGACGGAAGGTTTATGGCGGGCAGAATACCAATCTTCCGCTCAAAGTGAATACTTCGGGAGTTATTCCGCCAATTTTCGCCTCTTCCTTGCTGATGTTCCCGGCGACCATTGCGACGTTCTTTCCTTACGAACAGGTACAACGGATGACATCGATGTTGCAGCCGGGCGGAGTCATGTACGAAGTCTTCTTCGTCGCGCTTATCGTGTTTTTCTGTTTCTTTTACACTGCGGTCACCTTTAAGACGGATGATGTTGCCGAGAATTTGAAAAAGTACGGCGGCTTCATTCCCGGGATTCGCCCCGGACCTCCGACCGCGCAATACATTGACCACGTCTTGTCTCGGGTGACCGTGGGCGGTGCGGTTTATATTTCGGTGATCTGTGTACTTCCGACCTTGCTGACTCAAACGATGAAAGTGCCGTTTTATTTTGGCGGCACGAGCGTATTGATTCTCGTCGGCGTTGCCTTGGATACAGTAGCTCAGATCGAAACGTTTTTGTTGACCCGCAATTACGAAGGGTTCATGAAGCACACCCGATTGAAGGGGCGCGCGGCCTACTCATGATCCTCGTATTACTCGGCCCTCCCGGCTCAGGAAAAGGTACGCAGGCAAAGAAGATCGTTCGAGCGCGTGACTGGCCTCAGCTTTCGACCGGCGATATGCTTCGTGCCGCGATTTCGGCCGGTACAGATCTCGGGCGAGAGGCCAAAAGGTACATGGATTTGGGAAGTCTGGTTCCCGACCAGGTGGTCATAGGCCTGATTCGTGAGAGAACCGAAAAACCTGACGCGAAGGCTGGCTTTATACTGGATGGATTTCCGCGGACCGTTCCTCAGGCTCGGTCGCTCGATGAAATGCTTCAATGTCGTGCATCGAAAGTTGATCGCGTCGTGTTATTTGAGATTCCTGATGAGGAATTGGTTCGCAGACTTTCCGGAAGAAGGACCTGTTTGAAGTGCGGCGCAATGTATCACATCGAGAATGCTCCCCCTGAGAGGGAGGGTGTTTGTGGCCATTGTGGTTCTGAATTAATTCAGCGGGACGACGACAAGCCTGAGATTATCAGCAAACGTTTGAAAGTATATCATGAGCAAACCGCGCCGGTTGCGGAATACTATCGCAAGCAATGCAAGCTTCGAACGCTCGATGCTCGGAAAGCGCCGGATGAAGTTTCGTTGGCCCTCGCTGAGACTTTGGCGAGATAGAAAAGGGTGCGTTTGTGGTTTCGCTGAAATCTGACAGAGAGCTCAATTTCATGCGAAAGGCCAATTCGATCGTCGCACGCATCCTGGACGAAATGGCCAGAATGATTAAACCCGGGCTGTCCACGATGGAACTCGACCGCTATGCAGAAGCGCGATGCAAAGAGCTGAATGTGACCCCGGCATTCAAGGGCTACCACGGCTTTCCGGCGTCTGTTTGCGTCTCAATCAACGACGAGGTTGTACACGGTATTCCGTCTTCGAAAAGAATTTTGAAAACCGGTGATATCGTGGGGCTGGATTTCGGGATTCAGTGTGAGGGCTGGTACGGTGATTCGGCTAGAACGATCGCTGTCGGAACCGTGTCGCCCGCCGTGAAGAAGTTGCTTGATGTAACTCGGGAAGGCCTCTATCGCGGGATAGAACAAGCGCGCGAAGGGAATCGGGTTTTTGATATCGGGCATGCAATCCAAAATTATGTTGAAGGGTTTGGATATAGCGTGGTAAGGGAGTTCGTTGGTCATGGTATAGGCAGAGACTTGCACGAAGAGCCTCAAGTCCCGAATTACGGCCCAGAGGGCAAAGGGATGGTGCTTAAGGCAGGGATGGTCCTTGCCATTGAACCGATGGTAAATGCTGGTAGTCATGAAGTGAAGGTCTTGGGTGATGGCTGGACGGCTGTGACTGTGGACCATTCTCTTTCTGCTCATTTCGAGCATACGATTGCTATCACACCCCGCGGTCCTGAGGTTTTGACTGAGATTTCAAGTGGAACGTAAAACAACAGTGAATTGAGGGTATTAGCAGGTAGTTTGAGATGGCCAAAGATGACATGATCCAAGTTGAGGGCACGGTACTTGAGCCTTTGCCGAATGCGATGTTTAGGGTCGAGTTACCGAACGGGCATAGAATTTTGGCGCATATATCGGGCAAAATGCGGATGCATTACATCAAGATTTTGCCTGGAGACAAAGTTACGGTAGAAATGTCGCCCTATGATTTAACCCGGGGGCGGATCACATACCGGGTGAAGTGAGAAATTGATTTGCAGCCTTGAAGGGCTGAAGTGACGAGATACAGGGGTTGTTATGAAGGTTCGGGCATCGGTAAAAAAGATTTGCGACAAATGTAAGGTGGTTCGCCGTAAGGGCGTTGTTCGAGTGATTTGCTCGAACCCGCGCCATAAGCAGCGGCAAGGTTAAGGAATATTGAAGTAGAATTGAAAGGAAGGTAGAGCGTGGCTCGTATCGCGGGAGTGGACCTCCCACGCAATAAGCGGATGGAAGTGGCTTTGACCTATATCTACGGAGTGGGTCGGCCGAAAGCGAAAAAGATTTTGATTGAGGCTCAAATTGATCCGAATCGTAAGTCGGATGCGTTGACTGAGGCCGAAGTGGCCAAAATCCGCGAGATTTTGGACCGGGAACACAAGGTCGAAGGCGATCTTCGCCGAGATGTCAGTTTGAATATCAAGCGGCTTGTCGACCTCGGGTGCTACCGTGGTTCTCGCCACCGGAAGAGCTTACCGGTTCGTGGCCAGCGCACTCACTCGAACGCTCGCACTCGTAAGGGGCCTGCTGTTGCGATCGCCGGCAAGAAGTCCGTTAAGGCAATGAAGTAAAGAGGGATGTAGGTAGAAGTTATGTCTGATCAAAAATCTGAAGTCAAAGCAGAGAAAAAAGAAAGCCCTGCTACAGCAGCAAATCCCGGGACTGATGCTCCTGAAATTAAACGTGTAAAAAAAGGCAAGAAGAACGTCTCCTCCGGAAACGTTTATATATTGTCATCGTTTAATAACACGGTCGTCACGGTCACCGATCAAATGGGCAATGCGATCTGTTGGGCGAGTGCCGGTGGAAAAGGCTTTCGCGGATCGAGAAAAAACACGCCGTTCGCAGCGCAAGTTGCTGCTGAAGACGCCGCGAGAAAAGCAGTCGAAAACGGCATGCGGTCGGTTCAGGTTTACGTGAGCGGACCGGGCGCTGGGCGGGAATCAGCTCTGCGCGCCCTTGCCTCGGCAGGTCTGCGGATTACCTTTATCGAAGATGTTACTCCAATTCCTCATAACGGCTGCCGTCCGCCGAAAAGAAGGAGGGTCTAAGTCATGGCTCGCAATACTGAGTCGGTTTGTCGGCAATGTCGTCGTGAAAATCAGAAGCTCTTTTTGAAGGGTGACCGATGCTACACGGACAAATGTGGAATCGAACGGCGCGGCTATCCGCCAGGTCAGCATGGCCAAGGGCGGATCAAATTTTCTGAATATGGTTTGCAGCTTCGTGAAAAGCAGAAGATCAAGAGAATTTACGGCCTGCTCGAAAGTCAGTTCCGCAACTTGTTTGAAAAAGCGGAGCGGATGAAGGGCGTCACGGGCTCGAATCTCCTTTCGATGTTGGAGCGACGGTTGGATAACGTTGCTTATCGTTCGGGATTTGCAAATTCCAGATCGGAAGCTCGTCAGCTCGTCCGGCATGGCCATTTCGCAGTGAATGGGCGCAAGGTGAATATACCTTCTTATCTCGTCGCTAAAGGGGATGTGATCGAGATCCGTGAACGAAGCAAAACTATTGCCCGTATCGGTGGCGCGCTTGAAGCCGTGAAACGCAGGGAAATCCCACAATGGCTTGAGCTCGATGCGGCCAATATGAAGTCTAGAGTTCGTGACCTTCCGTCGCGCGATGACATCACCGCGCCGATGCAGGAACGTCTCGTTGTTGAGTTGTACTCCAAGTAATTGGAAGGTTGGGTCGTTCAACTTTGATCGTAAGCTGAATATTCCCCGCATGGCTGGCCGTGAAAACGACCGAATCGGTTCAGCGAGGGGATGACAGGAGTAAATGCTATGTTAGAGAAAAATTGGCGTGATCTGATTAAACCGAAGGCTCTGGATGTCGACAAGGATTCCTTGACGCCATCTTATGGCAAGTTTGTAGCAAAACCTTTAGAAAGAGGTTTTGGGTTGACACTGGGCAACTCGCTTAGGCGTGTGCTTCTGTCTTCGCTGCAAGGTGCGGCGATCACAGCTGTTAAGATTGATGGTGTTGTGCATGAATTCACGCCGATTCCGGACATCAAAGAGGATGTTTCTGAGATCATTCTCAATCTCAAGGAAGTCCGGTTCAATCTGAATGCAGAGCAGGCAACCGTCATCATCGACATGACGGGGCCCGGTGACGTAACGGCCGCGGATATCATCTGTGCCGAACAGATTCAGGTGCTCAACCCTGAGCAACACATCGCGAATTTGGGAAAAGGCGGCAAACTCCGTGCTGAAATTCAGGTTGCGCGCGGGCGCGGCTACCGTCCGGCAGAGAACAACAAAGCGGACGACATGCCGGTCGGCTGGATTCCCGTGGACAGCTTTTTTTCCCCCATTCAGCGGGTGAATTATACCGTTACCCAAAGTCGCGTCGGCCAACGTACCGACTATGACAAGCTCACCCTGGAGATCTGGACTGATGGTTCGGTGAATCCGGAAGATGCGGTTTCCTTGGGCTCGAAGATTTTGAAAGACCAGCTTTCGGTGTTTCTGAATTTCGAGGAAGAAGCCGAGCCCGTCGCTGAGGCAAAGGAAGAAGGCGGAACGCAATTTAATCCGAATCTTTACCGTTCGGTCGAAGAATTGGAACTGTCCGTGCGTTCGGCGAACTGCCTGCAGAATGCGAATATCAAGTTCATTTACGAGCTTGTTCAGAAGACCGAAGCCGAAATGCTCAAAACGAAGAATTTCGGGCGCAAGTCTCTGAACGAAATTAAAGACATTTTGTCCGAAATGGGATTGAGCCTCGGAATGAAGCTTGATGGATTCGTGCCGCCGACACAGCCGCCGAAACCGGCTGATTCCGATGTTGATGAGAATCGAATCATGAGCGATCGGACAAAAACGGCTGAAGAGGAAGACGCCGGGGATTTTGAGGACTGAGAAGTTCGGTCCAGACCCCTGGATGAAGTTTAGTTAGCAAGCGCTTTAAGGAGTAGTTCTTATGAGACATCAAATTGATGGCCGGAAGTTTGGCCGTAATACCTCGCATCGGGTCGCAATGTTCCGCAACATGGCGAATGCCGTGGTGCAAAAAGAGCAGATCGAAACGACCATACAGAAGGCAAAAGAAACTCGACGTGTGGTTGATCGCCTGATCACCTTGGGAAAAACGGGAACAGCCCACGCGCGCAGGTTGGCCTTTGATCGGACCCGGGACGACGCCGTGGTGACGAAGCTTTTCACGACTCTGGCCGAACGGTACAAGGAACGCAAAGGTGGATACACCCGCGTTTTGAAGCTTGCGGATCGTCGCTGGGGCGATGCAGCGGAAATGGCAATTCTCGAGCTTGTTGATCACGCCGTTATTGACCGGAAGCGTAAGCCGAAAACCGAGGGCGAAAAGAAGGCTGAAGGCACTGGCGAAATGAAGGCCGACGAGCAAAAAGCGAAGGATCCATTCGGACGTTTCAGGAAGATCTTCAAAGAAAAGTCCAAGGTTTCTGGAGCGCCCGGTAAATCCGGGAAGGCGAGCGCCAGGAGCGGAGCTGCGCGGAAGACCCCTGCCGGCGGCGGCAGCAGCAAGACTGGCGGCAGCAGCTGAGCGAGTTTTGAGTTTTCTTTATGAGGTGAGTGGAACGGCATCGGCGATTCGTCGGTGCCGTTTTTTTTGATTTGGGCCTGGTAGCGGCGCACCTGCTCGGGCCCGAGCGGAATGATCCCGAGATGTGCGGTCTGCCGTGAGGCGAAACATCACCAAAGCCTGAAATCCTTTCTTGTCAAAAACATGGGCACTGAACACAACCTATGCGACTTCGCGCGTGGGTTAATCCTTTTTTTTGCGGATTTTGGTAAAGATATCGAGTGCTTGCTTTGGTTTCCTGGGGTCTGCTTTTTGCTTCTTTCTGTAATATAATCAAAGAACGGACGGACAAAACATGGGACGGAAGGACTACATCGAATTCTGGCGATTCTGGCATTCGCTGGGTTTCAGGGAGCTCATGAACGCGGCTTATTGTTTTGCTGCGTTGTTCGCCGGCATTTCATTAGCTCATGCCTCAAGCGCGGCTGGAGGGCCTGAGGCAGAGCGCCTTGTGCCCTGGGCAGATGAAAGTAAGTACCAGACCTGTGGCCAATCCTGCACCTATCAAAAAGGAAATGAAAACCTCTCGGTTCAAGCGACTTACATCATGGAAAAGGTTCAGGCGCTCAGGCAAGAAATGGACAAGCCGTTTCCGGACGAACAGATGGTCAGAGACAGCCTCGGAACCTTCTGCAGGGATGGCGAGGTTGTTGGTGACTGTGTAAACCGCTTTATCCTGGCGCAAACGTCGGCTCTTTATAAGATGCGACAAGCGATCGGTAACAACGACAGTGTTGTTGGCGATCTTTCGGACGGCAGTCGCGGGGAGCAATCCGCTGCGGTTTGGAAAGAGCGAAAAGACGCGTTGTCACCTCAGGTGCCGGAAGTCTTGAAATTGAAGCAGATCGAAGAAGACTTGAAATTTCGAACTTCGATCACGAATGGTTATGAAGAATGGGCCAAACAGCTCCCTCGAAAGCCGGAGTTCGATGACTTCACCATTTTCAAGCAGCTCCCGCGAGATCCAAGTAATCCTGCCGCAGGTTCGATGTCGGTGGTTGATAAAAGCACGGGCGCGCAGAAGATCCAGAAAAAACGCTACGACGAAGCCATGAAGAAATACAATGACAAGTACGCGCTGGTGCAGGCTGAATGGGATACGAATCATCCCGGAAACGATAAGCCGAGTACGAAATCGGTTCCGGTGATCACCCAACTCGACAAAGATGCTTATACCCGGGCAAGGCGCCTGATGGTTTTCACGATCAACAAGGCACTTGGAGATTTAAAATCTATAAGCAATAGAAAACCAGGTTCGCTTGCGACGAAGCCAAAAGGGCAAGGCGCAACGCAAGGCCAAAATCCTGCTGATAATTCAATCGATCACAAGGCCCGGCTGGAGAAAGAGAAGGCTGCCGCGACCTATGATCCGCAGAACGATCCCCGGAACGATCCCCGGAACGATGAAATCTCCAAGACTACCAAAAGCAAGGGGGACGTCATGACTACCGTTAACTGGGCTCCTGACGATCTGGAGAAGCAGGTGACGGGTGACGACAAGACCGATGGGGATGGAGTAGTCGAGCTCATCCGGTAAAGCCAGCCCGGCTGTTGAGCTGGAGAACTACATCTGCGACAGCCAGATGACTACACGGATCTTTCCCGGGGGGAGTTTTCTCCTGGATTTGTTCTTGTACCAGGCAAATGTCTCGCCTACATGTGATTTCGTCGACTGCTCAGCCGGCATGCGCGGGGCGATTTTCTGAAGCTGTCGTTTCAGTCCCGGGATCACGCCTGGAGAAACGAATAAGTCGAACTGAATGCCTCCGGGAGCTTCAATGCCTCCAAGGCCCGGGGTGCTTCTCGGAATGTTGAGATCTGTGAGAATTTGGACGACCTTTGGGCGGATTTCATGTGGGCTGTCGGTCTTCAAATTAAACCGCCAGATCTCAGATGACCCGACCTGAATATCGTCAGCTTCAAAGTTTTCGGAGGACTCGGAATCGTCCTCGTCTGAGTCAGAAACGGTTTCCTCGCCATTATCGTCCGAAAAGTCATCTTCAGAGCTGATTTGAGGGTTTTGGCGCGTGAGTGGAAGGTTTGCGGCCACTTCAGTGATGTTCGAAGCGTCAGTAAAGGTCTCGTTAAATTCGTCTACACTCCGTTCGATGCTTTTTTCGTAAAGGACTCTCAGTTTCGGCCCTGTTGAGATTGCCAGGAGAATCAGGAGAACAATGCCGGTCCCTTCGACAGTCGTCCTGACATACCAGGGCACTTGCTTCCAGGGAAGGTATCGCTGGAATTTGATCCCCGATTCCCTGGCCAGCGAAGTCGACAGCGGAGATTTGCGGAGACCGGCAGGTAATCCCGTTCGGGGTTGGCTGGCGATGGAGGTCAGGATGATCCTGAAATGATCGTGCCGTTCGCGGCAAGTCCGGCATTGAGCGATGTGCTCTTCCGCTTTTTTTCTGAGATCCCCGGCCAGGGTTCCGTCGAGGTAGTCGGACAAGTTGCTCTGCCATTCGAAGCAGTTCATCGGTAATCCCAAAGCCATTCCTCAAGCGTCGCTAATGCTTGTTGTCTGCGTACTTTCAAGGAGCCTTCAGGGCTATCCATTGCGGTTGATATTTCTGGATAAGGCAAACCGTATTTATCTC
>DATDSK010000030.1:0-6665 GCA_035291325.1 Bdellovibrionota bacterium
GGGCGACGATCTGCGCAGGCACCTTGATTTTGAATTTACGGGTAATAGGGGACGACTCTTCCATCTCGATTTGAAATTCCATAGACCGACGGTTCTAGTCGAAGGCTCGGCCTTATGTCAATCGAATCAAGGGCTAGTCAGGACGTAATCCTGGGTTCAGACGAGACTTCCAACCCATACTGCCCGGGATACCAGACCCTTTCGAGCCAAAGCGCCCGTGCCGGGGCCGTCGGCCCGACCTTGGAACGATCACCGCTTTCGAGAATTTCGCGAATGCACCCGGGATCTCTTCTATTCTCGCCCACTTGGAGCAATGTTCCGGCGATTCCACGCACCATCTGCTTGAGAAACCCCGTCCCAAGAATCCGTATGCGAACAAACCCGATTTGATAGCCTCCGGCCAAGCCCCCTCCGGGGAACCCAATCGGCTCAAAGATCGCCTCCGCTTCGAGGATCTTTCGCACAGTCGGGCCCGGTCTGGCCCCCGAAGACTGAAAGGGCTTGAAATCGTGTTCCCCAACCAGGTCAGCGAGAGCCGCATTCATCGCCTCCAGATTCAGGCGCTTTTGAATCCACCAGCTGAGAGGTTCGAGATGCGGAATGGTCGAAGGCCCCTGCTGAAAGTAGTAGCTGTACTGCTTACGCTCGGCACTCCGTTGGGCGTGAAAATCGAGCGGAACCGGCCGAATATCGATTACCCGCACCGATGTCGGCAAAACCGCATTGAACCCCTTAAGCAGTATCCTCGGTTCCCACTCGCGATTTTTCAGAACAAAATGCGCCACTTGCCCGAGGGCATGCACACCGGAATCGGTCCGGCCACTTCCGACAACGGACGATTCCTCCCGAGTGATCTGTTGAAGGGCTGCTTCGACCGTGCCCTGGACGCTTGGAGCCGAACCCGAAGCTTCTTTTTGCCGTTGCCAGCCGCAATAATCAGTTCCGGTATAGGACAGGAGGGCTGCGTACTTCCACATGGGTCAATACTCGAACGTCAGGCCGAGGCTGAAGCCCGACACCGCGAAATCCACGTCTCCCGAAAAAGTGCTGAGCTTGCTGTACTCCGCCGTGAGGTAATAGTGCTTGAAGCCGTGTGCCGCATAAAGATCCCATGTTGAGGTCGCGCTCACCCAGTCGAGGAGGAGTGAAACCCCTCCCGACATAAACAAGCCCCGCGAATCCCCCCTGAAGCCTTGCGCAGCATCATTACGCGTCTCGACGTAACCGATTACGGTCGGTCCCACGATCACAAAAGGCCGAAGAATCCGGAAAAGATTGAATCGGTAATCGAGCGCCGCGATCAACGGAATCGAGAAGAACTGAAATTTCGTGCGGGATTTTGAGGGGAATTCAACAAGCCGTCCGGCCTTTTCAGTCGCAGCGAAATTCTTAAGTGTATACTGAAAATTCCCCATGCCGCTTGCGTAGCTGATGCCACCGCTCAGATAAATCCCGATATTGCCGAACCATTCGCTGTGAAACGGCTGGTATTCGTAAAAGAACGCCAGATCTGGCGTCCACCCCGCCCCGTAAACATCGCTATAAGGTTTTTCGCCCGCCCCCGCGACAGCGGTCGTATTGCGCGTTTGCGAAGCACCCAGCCGAAACCCAGCGGCATGATGAATCGGCCCCTCTCGCCGGGCCTGGAGATCGGACTTTCCCTCTCGAACCGCCTGAATGGCTCCGCCTTGAGGCTTCGGCGCAAGTTTCGCTTTTTCATTTTCAAGGTAGGAACCTGAAGGACTCGCCTCCTGTTCCGGCAGGCCCCGTTTCAGCTCGTCAATGTACTGAGTTTTGGCGGGCGTGCCTTCCTTTTCACGAAGCTGCTTCTGGACTTTTTCGGTGTAAGACTCAGTACTGGTTTCGGCCGGGGGGAGTCCCTGCCTGAGTTGATCGATGTACGGTTGATTGGACTTTGTCTCGTCCGCGAGACACTCCGTCCCGAAGATCACCCCGAACGCGAGCACCGCAATGGCGACGCGAACATCATGCCTCAGGCGTACGTTTCTCGCGTTCAGCATGCCTGATCCCTACGCAACGCGATCGCGAAGAAGATTGCAAGAAACCACGAAAGACCTAAAAAAACAGGATTCAAAACGAACCAGACCGCGATTTCGACAGGCGCGAGAACCAGAAGAACCGGAAATCTAAAAACCGGATGTTCGATCAACCATTGCGCGGCCGGCGGAGACCACGCATAATAAAAATCCACGAAAGACCTTCCCAGACCGGATTTCATCAGCACCCGGTCACGAAAGACCTGAAGCAACCGGACGGGCTCGGCGTCCCCCGACCTGAAGGCGGCAGTCGCGATAAAACACTTGTTCCGGCTCAGGAAGCCCTGAATCGAGGAAGTCTGAACGTTGGGCAGTGCGCAGCTCGCGTTTCCAGCCGCGATCAGTCCCGCCGCATCGCGAACAAGAAAATTCAGATTGTGAAGGTTGTCATTCCCGTTGGTCGTATTTGTAAAACCTGAAACAGCCTGGTTAACGTCCCCGATCGCGACTCTTTGGACGATCGGGTTGGAAGTGAATCCCCCGAGCGCGGTCGTCGGGGTGCCCCCAAGACTCCCGACCACGATTAACGCATTCGCCGGAGCTCGAGAACTGGCGAGGCCCGGGGCATTCGCGGTTCCCATCGAAAAGGCGGCCGTGTTCAGAAAAATCTGACCGTCACCTGGAAAATACAGCGCGTCGTGATCAGCCGGACAGGTCAACGTCGGCCCGTCGGCCTGGAAAACAAGCGTGACACTCGCCGTATCGAGTGCCGCCGCAGTCGGCGGACCGGTCGTTTCACCGATCGCGAAATTGAAAGTCAACGGCATGCTCGTCGTCGAACCTTGCGCTGCCCCGCTCGTATAAGGCACCGGAGCCGTGACTACGGCCCCGGTACACCCCTGAAAAGACGTGTTATTCGCGCAAATATCAGCCGGCCGCAAGCCGATGCGAAGAGTAGTGCCCTCGGTGTATCGCACCGCGAACCATTGGTTGAACGTACCTTTTTGATCCTGGCACTGCGCCTCGCTGCAAAGAGCATTGCCCGTTCCATAAGTGATAATCGGCACCGTTCCAACAGGCGCTCCGGATGCGCCATTTTGGGTAATCGTCAAGAGCAAGCTCTTGCCGGTCTGCCCTTTGGCTACGGTAGATGAAATATCAAAGAAAAAGAGATCCCCCCCAGCTGCGAGGTCCATGACTCGGAAGTTGGAATTGATCGGATCAGCCGTCAGATTGAATCCGGTCACGCCATAATAGGAAAAGGTCGTGGTCCCGCTCGCCACCATGATACCCCCGTTCCCATTGATCGGAATCAGAGTGGCCGCGCCGGCGGAATGGAGAGAGAGCAAGCCCGCGAAAACCGTCCAAACACAGAACCTTATCATGGAGAGATCAGTCATCAAGCAAGTGCCCTTTATTCAGGACTTATCGCCCGTGCCGGCACTGCTTTGGCTCGGGGTTTTTTGCTGAGCCACGGGAACGCCCCTGATGTAACAGATCACATTCCAAGCGAGCCCGAAAACCACATAGGCGCTGAGAACCAGAAACAGCGTAACCTCGGGCTTCACGGCGATCAATACCATACTCAAAACGCCGATCAGGAGGTAACCAAAACTGGCGCGAGATCGCCAGTTCAGCTCCTTGAAGGAAGGAAACTTGATCGTGCTCACCATGAGACTTGCCAAGCCGAAAGTCAGCAGCAGAACGGCAAATTGATGTGCACTCCCCAACGAGACGGTCTGACTGAAGATGATGAAAGTAGCCACCATTCCGGCTCCCATCGGAATCGGAAGCCCTTGAAAGAACCCCTTCGGGAGACTGGCCGAATTCACATTAAACCGCGCCAGGCGCAAGGCTCCGCAAACGACAAACAGGAATGCCGCCAGCCAGCCCAGCCTTCCGAACGGCTCGAGCGCCCATTGATAGAGCAGGATGCCCGGTGCAACGCCGAATGAAATGAGGTCTGAAAGACTGTCGTACTCGACTCCAAACAGGCTCGTCGCTTTCGCAAGGCGCGCGATCCTCCCGTCCAGCATATCGAAAATCGCGGCCGCGATAATCGCCCATGCCGCTCCGATAAAATCACCATGAATCGAGGCGATAAGGGAGTAAAACCCGCAAAACATGTTGGCAGTCGTGACGAAGTTCGGGACGAGGTAGATCTTCCGCATGGTTTAAAACTATAGCGGCAAAGGAGGAGTCTTTCTAGCCCGAATTCACCCGGCCGCCCCAACAAGCAGACTGACGCCCAGTGCAACGAGACAAATCGAAAAGGTCCGTGGAAACGAAAATTTCTCCAACCCCATCGCCCACGCCACCGGCACCGAAAGTACCGGAGCGAGTGACGCGAGCGTTGCCCCTACTGCCAGGGGCGAGTGCGTCAGCCCGTACATGTAAAAATAGGAACCGCCGAATGCCTCAAGCACGAAAACCCAAAGATTGCTGACCATCTCCTTGCGCGGAAGCAAAAGGGATGCTTTCGGCAGGAACAGCCATCCAAATCCGGCGCTGAAAATCATCGCGAAGATCATCCTGATTGAATTGGCGACGGGCGCGGACAGACCCTGTCCGCCTTCGGCGCTCGAAAAGCTGTTCGTGGCCCAGCACACGGAAGTCAAGAGCGCCAGGATCACGCCCTTTCGCAGATTCGAGATTGAACGGTGCTCCTCGTTTCGCGGGCTATTCATAATGACGAGCACCACGCCGGCGACCGTAATAAACAACCCGAGGAGCTGCAGGATCGAGAGGCTTTCGCCCCTGAAAACCGCTCCGGCAGCAGCCGTCCACAGCGGGTAACCCGAAGCGATCGCAAGCGCGGTCGGAACCCCGATCGCACGCGTACTCCACAGGAAGAGCACATCTCCGAGACCGTAGCTCGCGATCATCGAAAGCGCGAACCACGCGAACCGCACCCGGCTGACTTCCGCGAATTGGGTCAGACCTTCCGTCACCCCGCCCGCCAGAACAAAACTGAAAATGAAAAAAAGCGGAAATGCCAGCAACCCGCGCGCGAAGTTCACCGCGAATGCTGAATAGCTATGCGATAACCGTGAGTACTGCGCCGATCCGATCGCCCAAGTCGCCGACGAAGCGAGCGCGGAGATCGGCCCGAGCATGTGGACTTCCGGCACGGCTCAAGCCTCTCCGCGGGTAGGTCCGGCCGGCAAAAGCCCTGCCTTCAGCTTGATCTCCGCGTCGGAGACCCGGAGGTATCGCGGATGCACTTTGAGCGGTTCCGCCATCAGGCCCGCCTGCACGGCCTCCCAAGCCAGGAGCCCGAGATAGCGGCCCTGAACGTGGTCCGAGAAGCAATCGGGCAACGCCAATTGCCGGGCCTTCGGCAGCTTTGCCCAAAAATCGGGATAGCGGCGCCGTCCTTCGCCGATCACCGCCCACTGGCTCTTCGCGCCAGCCTCGACGAGCTTTCGTTTCACCGCTTTCATCAAATCATCCGGAGCCAAAACCCGCTCGTCCACTCCTCGCTTCCAAAGTCCCGCTGAATCCCCTTCAGCCATCGACACGCAATCCGCCATCGACCGGGCGTTCCCGAACAAGCTGAAGAGTTCCCCTTTACACGCATCCGTGGTCGCAACGAGCACGGTGCGCTCCTTTGATTTCGTCGCTTGGGTCGAAAGCCATAAAGCGGCCGGACGGGCCAAAGCCGCGAGGCTCGAGATCCGGATCAAGGGCTTTTTCAGCGTCCACGCCAAAGTTCTCGCGGTAGTCACTCCGATTCGAAGCCCGGTAAAGCTCCCCGGCCCGACTCCAACCCCGAAGATATCCACGTCACCGATACGCCAACGGGCCGATTCAAGAAGCTGGTGAACGCCCCAGAGCAGCCTTTCCGAATGCGTCAGATCAACATTCAAGGTCCACTCGCCGATCAGACGCACTCCTTCCCAGCCGGATTTTAACCCGGGGTCCCACTCGAGCGCCACGAGGGCGCCGGTTTTAGAAGAGGTATCCCACGCGAGTAATCGCATAAACTAGAAGTACGACAACCGGGCGATGTCGTTTTTGATAACGACGATCATGAGAAGCAGAATGAGCGACAGCCCGACAAGTTGAATGATCTCCATCGTCCTTATGGTCAACGGCTTTCCGCGAACGGTCTCGATTGCCAAAAGAAGCAGGTGCCCGCCATCCAGAACCGGAACAGGCAGAATGTTCAGCACCCCAAGCCCGATCGACAGAATCGCCATTGTCGCAAGAAACGCGGTCAAGCCCCTCGAAAGGGACTCGCCGGCGATCTTGCCGATCATGATCGGCCCCCCGAGCGTCGCGACTGAAACGTCCCCGGTGAACATTTTTCTGATGGAGACGAGATTTCGCCAGGTAAACGTGACGACCCGCTCAGTTCCCTGATAAAGCAACGCAAACGGATTCCAAACCCGCTCAATGAAGGTAACAGGTTCCGAGAGCAAAAGCATCGGCACTACGCCGATCGTGTACTGAGTCGTTTTCTTCAACAAAGGATCACGAACAGGCGTGGCTGTCGGGGTGATCGTTATGACTTGAGCCTTGCCCCCCCTTTCAAAGAGAAGCCGGATTTTTCCTTCGGTTTCTCCCGATTTCTGCACCCGGTCTTTCAACTCGAAGAAGCTCTGAACATGCTTATCCCCGATGCCGATCAGACGATCTCCCGCCTGCACACCCGCGTTTTCAGCG
>DATDSK010000031.1:0-3772 GCA_035291325.1 Bdellovibrionota bacterium
TCGTGCTCGATCTGGCCTGCGGAACAGCCGACCTCCTTCTTCAGCTGGCGACGCTCAATCTGGAAACGCAGTTCATCGGCCTTGATCTTTCAGAATCCATGTTGGAACTGGCGCGGGAACGCTGCGCGGAACGACAACTGGGAAACGTTCGGTTTCTCCGTGAAGATTGCCGAAGTCTCAGTTCTTTTGCTGATTGTTCTGCGGATGTCGTCACCTCCACGATGGCATTTCATCACCTTGCGAATACGGAGGACCTGTTCGAAACATTTCGGCAAATCAACCGAATTCTCCGTCCGAATGGGGCGATCTATATAGCTGATTTCGGATTGCTCCGGTCACACGAATCGATGCGACTTCTTTCCCGCCAATATGCCGACCGCGAGGACCCGGTTTTCATTGCTGACTATTTCAATTCACTCAAAGCAGCATTTTCGGTTGAGGAACTCAGAAGCGCGGCATCGATGATCGACAAAAGTCCTGTTGTCTGCTCCCGATCGTTATTTGCACCCTTCATGGTGCTCTTAAGAGCGGGAAAAAAGAGTCCCCTCCCGAAGCTAACCGAAAGAGCCTTGGCCTCGCGCCGGCGCCAGCTGGCTCTTCCCTATTGGCGCGACTACTTCTTGCTGAGGTTATTAATGAATGGTCGGGGCGGCGGGATTTGAACCCACGACCCCCTGCTCCCAAAGCAGGTGCGCTAGCCAGGCTGCGCTACGCCCCGACGTTTGCAACTTACTTCATCAAATGAACCTATGTCAAACTTTCAGAGAAACCAGCAGCGCGCGCACCGAGGAAAGAACGCAGCCCCTGTCTATTACTCTTGAGGCATCCCCTTTTTGACGATAACAAGAGAAAGTACCCTAAGGAGCACGAAATGGAAGCATCTCGTGTCAATAAATGAACCTCCAGTTTGAACGTGAAAAGTATCTCGAAATCGTCCGGATGAAGGGCTATTCCGCCGCGCTCACAGCGCTTCACCATGACCTGGACAAATGGGAGTGGCAGACCTTTGAAGGACCTGAAGGGTTCCTGCCTGAAATGTGGGCAAGCCTCGAAAAAATCCGAGAATTCTCGATTGAGCTTTGGGACATGCAGCTTCGCGACCCCAAAGCGCCTCTCTAGCCTGAACGCGCCAATATTTCTGAGATAAAACGCGCAGCGCAAAAAGCCCGACGGTCGCGGGAAGCGCAGCCGTTCTTAAACGGAACAATACTGAACGTATTGTGTAAGTTTAAGAATCGGCGAGCACACCGTGAGATTTGGGCTTTTTGCGCGAGCTTTCGCGGTTTTAGGCCGGAAATATTGGCGCGTTCAGGCTAGTCCAGCTGGAGAGGAATACGTTTGGTTTTAATCAAGCCCCGCCGTTCGAGCTGGCGAGTGACTTCCACGAGCTTGAGCTGCGCTCCGCCCAACTCGCGCAAGCCCACCTGAACTGAAAGATAATCTTTGATCTCTGCCCTCACACGGGGTTGCGCATTCGAAAGAAACCGGTTCTTTACTTCATCGCTCGTTTGGCTGATAGCGTACGCCATAATCCGGGGAGGAGCGGCTGCGACCACTTCGGCCAGTTCCAAATCGGGCAATTGGATGACGTCCTCAAACGAAAGAACGTATTTGAGGGCCTGTTCTGTATAGGCCGGGTCTTCAGCCATTCCGGCATCGATCATCTTTTGCCGCCTCGTGATGGGGGTAGACTCGAGCAGCTCCACGAGAGCGCGAAATCCGTCCTGAGCCCGTTTAAACCGGCTATAGATCCCCATCAGTTCCTCCTGACTGAAACAGTCCCCGCGATCAGGTCGTGAAGTGCGCGTTTTGTGGGGTGATATGCGGCCATGATGAAGCCCACCATGAAAACCATATATGAAACGGCGTATCCGAAACACCGGATCACCGACTGCTTCAGCGTGATCGGGCCGAGAGTGGAATTATCCACGACATAGATGCGAAAAGGTCGTTTTCCGAGAGTCGTGCCGTATCGCCGATGTCCGACAATGTAATAAGGTAACGAAAGAAGAAGATACAGAACCCCGTTCATGACCTGGAGCCACAGGGGATTGAACGCATCAAAAAACCCGCCGGTTGCGCCCCTGTTATCCGAAACGAAAATCCGCGCCCAATAAACCACGCCGAGAATCATCAGCTGCGCGGCCCAGGAAGCGATCGTGAGGATAGTCCAGTCGATAAACGAGGCCGCGAAACGAATCCAGAACCCGGCGAACCTGACGCCGTTGCTCCCTGTGTTTTCTGATTGCGACATTCATTTCTGAGTAATGGAGTACGCATCAGTTCGTCAACACCGTTTCGCGACAAAGTTTCGAATTCTGCCTCGGGCATGGCGTTTGCTGGTCCGAACTCACAGCGGAGGGCTCATGTCATTCGGCTTATTCAGTGTCCTGTTCGCGTTCTCGGGACTCGCATGCAGCAGCGCAACGGCATCCATGCCAGAAAAGGATTATCTGGAAGCGCTGAAAATTGCGCAAAGAAAAGTGGATCGTCAGGCAACGCTACAATCCGGGCAGACCGGCGGTGCTCTTTCTTCATCCTGGATTTTACGCCTTTATGGAAAGCACTACGAACCCGGTGACCAGTGGGATGTCATTGCCTGGAGCTTCCGTCCTCCAACCATGCGCATGACGGGAGCGCCGGATCAGCTCAGGATGACCGCCCAAGCCGCGGCATTTCATTACAAAGTTCTCTCGGCGACCGGCGGCGCACATTCCAGCGTCACGCTCGAGGTGACACAAACACGTGATTTTGGACTCACCCCCCCCGACCCACGCGTCCATCAGATCAAGCTGACGATAGAAAACCTGACAGCCTCGAGCCAAAAAGCATATCACTTCGCGGGTCAACCGGAGGGCGCGGCGGTTTCAAACGAGATTCCCTCTACCATGACTCCGCTCGAACTCTTCCCTCTTAATATTCCAGAACTGGGTACCGCGCGTCGCGAAAACGCCGAAAAGGTTCCCGTTCTGCCGGAATTCGCGCAAGACCTTGCGCGTAAGGCGGGATTCTCCCCCCAGATCACGCGCGCAACATGGTTCCAACAAGATGACTTTTTTGGCCGTCCCATTGAAGTTCTCTGGGAACAAGGTGAACCTTGGCCGAGCTTTCTGAGAACCGCGAACGGGATCGCGATCCTGTTCCGGAAGGAGCGCTCATGAATTCCAAATTTCTCGCCACCATTGCGAGTACAACAGCGATCATCGTCACTGTTTCGCTATTCAGCTCCTGCGGAAAGCCAGAATTCGATAACCAATCCGAAGAAGCGAATGCCGCACCCGTGCCTTATCCGGGTTTCAGAGGGCAGGAATTTCACGGCGACAAGAACTTCGCGAATCTAATTAATTCCTTCAGTCAGGGACAAGCTGTCCCGACGCCTTGGGCGGGGTACTGGTGGCCCTACACGCAAAACGGTATTGCCGCCGGAACCTATGGCTCAGGCCTGAGCCCGGCCGGAAAGTACGACGCGGCACGCGGTTTCACGCAAGCCCAACGGTGGGAAGTGGAGAATCATGGCAGCAAAGATCCCAAAGTGCAGGGCTGGTGGGGACACTGCAATGGGTGGACGGCTGCATCAGCCTTGTTTCCCGAACCCCGCCAGGCCGTCAAGGTGAACGGCGTTACATTCGAGATCGCGGATCTCAAGGCTCTCCTGACGGAAGCCGCCATGGAAACCGGGGCGGATTTTTACGGTGAACGGGTCGATTTCGGGCAGGACTATAACTCGCCGAAGTATCACGATACCGTGCCGGACCAAGTCTTCCTGATCCTG
>DATDSK010000032.1:0-2500 GCA_035291325.1 Bdellovibrionota bacterium
ATCACCCGGGTTTGCTGGAAGACCGGGTGGGAACTCGCCGGGAAATTTGGGCGGCTGAGCCGGTCCTGAGGTTGGTTCTGGTTTATCGGGCTGGTCGTCTGACATGATCAAGGTGTCTCTGACGCAAGAGCGATGCCAGGGAGCGTAAAGAAATCCGGGAAAATAATGCCGACTATTTTTCGCGGTTTCTGCCTGTAAAAGCGAGTAATCTCCGCTTTCGGTTCACTGGGCTTCAGCGTACACTCAGGATAAGGTTTTCAGGTAATGCAATGCGTTTGACAAAATGTCGAGAACCGTTGAGATGCGCTCGTCGGGCCGAGACAGTCGCTTCATTATCTGACAAAATGTCAAGTTCAGGGATGACGACACTTTTACGCGAAATCAAGGAGTGGATATGAATTCTGCGAGCCAGAACAGCTTTCTGAAATCTCTGTTTTTCGGTCAGATCAGGGAGGATCTCGTCTTTCCATATCCGAAAATGAACGACGAGGTTTCAGAATCCGTTCGCATGATTATCGACTCGATTGATAAGTTCGGAAAAGATGCGATTCGCTCGGCTGAATGGGATCAGAACGGCGCGATGCCCCGAGAGGTGCTGACTCAATTAGCGGAACTCGGCATGATGGGCATTGCGGTGCCGGAGGAATTTGGAGGGCTCGGGTTTTCGCAATCCGCTTACGCGAGAATCATGCAGCAGGTTTCGTCTCACGACGGGGCTCTCGCGGTCACGCTCGGGGCTCATCAGAGTATCGGGTACAAAGCCCTGCTTCTTTTCGGAACCGAAGAACAGAAGCGCAAGTTCCTGCCGCGACTCGCGTCGGGTGAGCTGGTCGCGTGTTATGGCCTGACGGAACCGTGGAGCGGTTCGGACGCGGCCTCGATACAGACGAAAGCCGTTCTCAGTCCGGATGGACGTTATTACACCGTGACTGGCGGCAAGATGTGGATCACGAATGCCGGCGTAGCGACCTTCATGACGCTGTTCGCGAAAACCGAAGTTCCGGAACTGAACGAAAACGGCGAAAAGAAACAGAAGGTGACCTGTTTTATTCTGGAACTTCCGGCTGAGGGAGTGACGATCGGATCAGGTGATCACAAAATGGGGATCCGGTCATCCTGGACGAACCCGATTCACTTCGATTCGGTCAAGGTTCCCGCCGAGAATGTCATTGGAGGGCTGGGGCAGGGATTCAAAGTGGCGATGGGGGTTTTGAACCACGGCCGGCTCGGCCTCGCGGCCGGTTGTGTCGGTTCCGCGCGCACAGCCGTAAAAGCGTCAATTGAACATGCGAACGAACGCGTGCAGTTTCAGAAAAAAATCGGCGAATTCGAGATGATCAAGGAGAAGATTGCCCGGATGGCCGTTAACACGTATGCCGCCGAAAGCATGGTCTACATGACGACGGCGCTGATTGATCGTAAAGACGTGGACTACTCGCTCGAAAGTGCCTGCGCGAAAATCTTCACATCCGAGGTGCTCTGGGAAGTGACGGACGAAAATGTCCAGATCTGGGGTGGTAACGGATATATGAAAGAATATCCGTATGAGCGTTGGCTGCGCGATGCCAGAATTAACCGGATTTTTGAAGGAACGAACGAGATCTTGCGCGCTTTCATCGCGCTTTCCGGGATGCAGGGGCCTGGCCAGGAACTTGCGGGCCTTGCCGAGGCGATCAAACATCCTTTGAAAGGGCTCGGACCGGTCAGCGATTTCGCGATCCGCAAAGTGAAACAGAATGTCGTCGGTGAGACGATCACTCACTCACATCCGGCGCTGAAAAAGATGGCCGCTCTTTTGGAAGAATACGCCGTTGAATTCGCCGGCCAGGTGGAAACGCTGCTCAGACGTTATGGGAAAAAGATCCATCTGCGGCAGCTCGCTCAACGGCGGATTGCCGATATCGCCATTGACCTCTACGCGATGACTTGTATTCTCTCGCGCGTGACTCGTGCGATCGGCGAAAAAGACGGCGTTGAGAACTGCGAACTAGAATTCGCCATGGCGGACGCGTTTTTCACGAAAGCGAACCGCAGAATCCGCGGAAACCTGAAATCAATCAGTCGCAACAACGCGGATAAGGCCATCAATTTGATCGCGGAGAAGCTCTACGCGGCAGGGGATTACCCCTTCGATATTATTAAAGGCTGAACCAGCCAGGGGTGTTCAGGCTTTTGACACCTGTTCTGCCAGTCTCGTCCCTTGGTTTGCGTGGGGGCGGATCGGACAAAGTGGCTCCAAAGACCAGCATCGGTTAGCTCGGGATCGCTCGGCATTGCGCTTGCTTTGGTGCTGCCTGATTTTGATCCTTGAGACGGCAACCGCCTCAAGGGGACTTGGGCTTGAATAGGGCTCGAGCGGAAAAATCGTGAAGTTCCAGGACGTTAGAAGAGGTGAGATCTACAAATGAAATTGACTTGAATCAGGTAGTTGTGATAAGGTCTGGCGGGTTAAAATTCTGCCCTTTCTCGGATTTCTGGGAAACGCCCAAAAAATTCGAAG
>DATDSK010000033.1:0-2291 GCA_035291325.1 Bdellovibrionota bacterium
CGTAGCTGAAGTTTTCGCTGATTGACGTGAGCGCGAAATCGAGACGAGGTTGTCGGACCGTCCTCTTTATCAGCATATCCGATCCGTCGTAGACGATGATTTCGTATTCTGTTGCGCCGTCAATCGGCTTCCATTCCAAGGTGACCGGAATTCGTTGGAGGTTCTCCCCGGACCTGAGGCGTGTCGAAATGGAAGAAGAATTCACGGTTAATGTCGGAACGGCTGGAGCTGAACGTGGCGGGGGCGTCGGTCTGATGACTGCTTTTCTTTCTGTCGCCCTAAGTTTAGCGTTCTTCACAGGTTTCGCGATCACGGGCGACGGAATCGGAAGCGGGCCGGTGCCGCTCTCTTGCATGGGAAAGCCTGTCCCGATCGCTGCCGCAGGGGAAGGCTCATTCAGTACCATTGTTTTGCCAGAAGAAACTGTAATGGCGCTTGTTTTGCTGTTTTTTGAGTTGATCTTTACTTCTGAACCGGAATCCGTCGATAGCGTGACCTTTGTTCCCGTTTGGCTTGGAGTAACCGAAATTTCGAAAGAACTTCTTTTTGACAGCGTTTCGACTTGGTACTCCTGTTCGTGCGCCTTGATCCTCAGTTTTTTTGTGTTCGACCTGAATTGAAACGCAACGTTGCCTTGCTTGATCTCGAATATCTGTCGACTGGGTTTTGACCCGATGATCTTAGACAAGCTTAGCCAGCTCTCTTCCGTGGCTTGGGCTTCTTCAGGATGAATCGTGATTAAAGAGTTTGGAAGAACTTTCGCGGAGGATTCAGTCGAGTTCAGCTTCACTTCTGCAAAACCGGTTTCACCAGTGAAAACCGTATCTCCAGACGATATGGGATGCTCGCGATCGCCCACGTCGCGCCATGCGACGGTATACTGGGGCCGATGACGTACGGAGCCCTTTTCTCGAACTAGAATGCCGATTGGATGCAACACAGTGCGTTCCTGGTTATTTTTGGTCCAGTAGTTCCCGGTCGAGATCATCCTGAGCCCGGCCAGGCCGGTTAGCAGGCAGATGAAAACGAGGGCCCATTCGATGAGATTGCTTTGGCGTCTTTCGATCCGGGCAAACGATGGTGTTTTCGGCATTACATGCACGTTAGAAATCCCTGAATTGTTATCGGCTTTCTCAAATTATTTCTGAAATTTCCGATAGGTAAGTCACGAGGGAGGTGTCTCTGGAACGTTTCAGGCTGCGCGTATCCATCCGGCTAAAGATTCTTGTTCTCATCGGCACCGTGACAGCGGCTAGCTTGGCGAGCTATTTATTGGTCGGCATGTCGCTCATCATCGAGGACAAGGCATCCTATATCTATGATTTCAATTTTGGGCAGGTGAAGGCTTCGAGTGAGCAGATCGCATCTCAGATTCAGCAGGTGAGGTCGACGCTCTTGGTGCTCGGTACTCTGATTCAGTCGCCACTTAAGCCAACCCCGCTTGCCGAGTCTTTCTACCAGCGACATCGGAAGATGCTTTCGATTGGCGATTTGCTCGTGCTCCGTCCGATCGATCCGACGCATTTTCAAACTATTTCTGATTTTGCCGAAAATTCAACCGCAATGGAATCTGTTCTGAACGCGCTCGATTGGGTCCCAAAGGATTTCGATAAACGTGAGCTTTTGGTTGGAGCGGCGGCACCCGGCGGTCTCCCCATCGGTATTCGGGCCCAAGACGCGGATGGCAAGCCGATCGTCCTCTTGACACAGCTCCAATTCAATTCGGAGATATTCCAGGAGCGGAGTAGTAAGTTACGACTCCATTTAATCGATTCTTCGGCCAGACCGCTCCTCGGGACAGCCGATTTCTTTTCCGGACTCAATCCGAGACTTACTCAGGAATTCGAGAAAACTTTACTTGGATCGGAGTTTCAGTCTGGCGCAAAGGATTGGCAGAACGGTGATAATGATTTCATTGTTGCCTACCAGAGAATCCCGTCTGTGGATCTTATGGTCGTAGGCTTGATTTCGAAACAAGAATCATTTCGCGCGGCCGAGGCCTTGGCGGAGCGTTCGACTATTCTCGGGGTCAGTATTCTCCTGATTGCGATTGCGATCACGTTTGTGTTTGCCCGCGGTCTCACCCGTCGGATATCGGAGATGTGGCATGCGACGCGAAGAGTGGGACAGGGTGACTTTTCGGCGCGTGTAGTAGAAGAGGGCCAAGCACGCGACGAGATTTCTGATCTGGCATCCTCCTTTAATATCATGGCCGATCGAATTGATGAGCTGATGGTCGCCACCGCCGAAAAGGCCAGAATGGAGAAGGAGCTTGAAACGGCTCAGGCCGT